>DATKEE010000594.1:0-2289 GCA_035544555.1 Candidatus Methylomirabilota bacterium | reverse complement strand
CGTACGCGGAATCGATCGTCGTTCCGGCGCGCCTGGCGCGGGCGAATCTGCTTCGGCTGAAACCGGAGACGGATTTCAAGGATGCGGCGTTGGTGGAGCCGCTGGGCTGCGTGGCGCAGGGGTTGGAGGACGCCCGAATCCGGGCGGGGCAGTGTGTGCTGGTATTGGGGGCGGGGCCGATCGGGCTGATGATGGTCGCGCTGGCGGTGGCCGCGGGGTGCGAGGTGGTGGTGGCCGGCCGCGGGGAGGCGCGGCTGGACGCAGCCCGGCGATTGAAGGCGGCGCGGGTGGTGGAAGTCCCGGCGGAATCCGATACGGCACAGGTGGTGCGCGCGGGGACGGAAAGGCCGTTCGACGTGGTGATGGAGGCGGTGGGGCAACCGGAGACCTGGGCGGCCGCCGTTCAACTGGTCCGCAAAGGCGGGGTGGTCAATTTCTTCGGCGGATGCCCTTTCGGCACGAGCGTCTCCCTGGACACGGATCGGATGCACTATTGCGGGTTGAAACTGGTGTCGAGTTTTCATCATACACCGCGCACGATCCGGCGCGCGCTGGAATGGATTGAGGCGGGAGTGGTGAGGGCGGAGGAATTCGTCGATGGCGAGTGCGCCCTGCAGGAACTGCCCGGGTTGTTTCAGCGCATGGTGTCGGGAAACCGGGCGGTGAAGACTCTTGTCCGGGTGCGTGAATAGCACATTCGAGGTTCATGCGACCAAGGGAGTTGTAACCTTCCCCGCTTCGGAACGTCTGCTTCCCCAGGACTCCGCCAGACCGGGCATTCGCGCGTTCATGCGACGCGCGGGTTCCGGGCATCACGGATGAGTTTTCTCAAACGGGAAATGATTTTTGACCGGGGGACGGGTGTGACGCGTGAGGCGGTCGCGCAACCCCCGCGGCTAAGCAATGCATCGATTGGACCGAAGGGGGTGCTCCTGGAGGCGCATCGGGTGCGGGGCTTCGACTTGCGCGACGTGTTCTGTCTGAACACGGTGGTCGTGCTGCAATTGGGCGCGCCAGTCACCATGGAGTGGCGGGAGAATGGCGCGACCGTCACAACAAAGCGCCTTCTGCCGGGGCAGATCAGCCTGTTTCCATCCCATGTGCCGTTCACGGCGAGGTCGCGTGAAACGTCGGAGTTCGTGTCCGTTTCCCTGGAGGCTTCCTTCTTGTCCGCGGCCAGTGGCGGAGCGGTGGAAGCGGGTTCGCTCGGGGAAACCATCCGCCTGGGCATGGAAGATCGCTTTATGGAGGGCGTCTGTCTCGCCTTGCTGAATGAAGTCCGGGACCAATCCGCGTTTTCCCGACGCTACACCGAATCGCTGGCGGACAGCCTGGCGATTCATCTGGCGCGGACGTATTCGACGGGGCGGACGGACGTCCGGACGGATGTCGAGCGGACGCGGGCGGGGTTGAACCGGGGCCAACTTCAGGCCGTGACCGGCTTTATTCAGGAGCGGATGGCCCTCCGGTTGACGCTGTCGGAACTGGCGGGCGTCACGGGGTTGAGTCAGTTTCACTTCGCGCGCGGCTTCAAGGCGGCCATGGGCGTGTCTCCCTATCAGTTTGTGCTCAAATGCCGGATCGACCGTGCCCGGCACCTCCTCATGCAGGACAAGCTGTCCGTTTCCGAGGTGGCGCTCGAGGTCGGGTTCTTCGACCAGAGCCATTTCTCCGTCCATTTCAAACGGGCCTGCGGCCTGACGCCGCGGGAGTTTCGGCGGCGCTTCCAACGCCAGTCTTCCTGAGAACCTGTCTGATCGCCGGACATCCGGCTCCAGTTCGAAACACGGCGGGGGAGGCGGGGTCGGGAAAGAATTTTTCTTGGGACAAAATGCAAATTGATGGAAGGATGAACGGACGTGCATTCCTGCAATGAGAATAGGGCGGCCCCGGCTCCAACCCGCGCCTGGAGCGGACTGTGGGTTGCGGCGGCATTGGGACTGATCGCGATGAGCGCGCCCGGCGCCCCGGGGGAAATGTCCCCGGAAGGACATCTGGCGGGAAGCGCCGACATGGTGGAGCTGTTGGAGCGGATAGATCGCGAAGTGCGGCCGGTCGATGATCCGTTCCGAAGCCGTGAGCGGGTGGAGGTGATGCGGCGGGCGGCGCCGGAGAATCCATCGCCCAGGCTGGAGTTGCAGTTTCGTTTCAACTTTGCCATGGAACTGCTCCAGGCGGGGCACACGGAGGAGGCGATCGAGGAAGTGGAGGCGTGCCGGGCGCTGGTCGAAAAACATCGGGGACTGGCCGATTCCCGGTTTCGTACCCGGCTGCAAGTGCTGTTGGCCG
>DATKEE010000593.1:0-13821 GCA_035544555.1 Candidatus Methylomirabilota bacterium | reverse complement strand
CAACTGGGGCCGCATCCTCGATGCCCTCGGGTATTCCGCCGCGAAGATCGATGAGCGGCGGGTGGATGTCGCCTACAGCGCGCCGGGCGGCAGGGAACGGCTGTATTCGTTGAAGCGCGGACAACCCGCGAAGACGCCGTTCCGGTCACTGTGCGAGCAGGTGGCGCGGCCGGAGTTTGATCTGCACATCCACCTGAACACGGGACGGGGTTCGGCGGTGATCTATGCCGCCGACCTGACCGAAGCCTACGTGGAATTCAACAAGGGAAACATCAACGACCCGGCGTCGCTCGGCGGCTGACCCACCCCATGCAGGAACTCATCAACAAGGCCGATGTCCTGCTCGAGGCGCTGCCCTACATCCAGCGCTTCCGGAGCCAGACGTTCGTCGTCAAGTACGGCGGCAGTTTCATGGACTCGCCGGACCCCGAGGTTCGCAGGACCGTCGCCCGCGACGTGGTCTTCCTCGAGGCCGTCGGCATCAATCCGGTCGTTGTCCACGGAGGCGGCAAGGCCATCACGCGGGCCATGGACGCGGCCGGACTCCGCGGCGAATTCGTCCAGGGCATGCGGATCACCGACGAGGCCGCGGTCGAGGTCGTCGAGCGGATCCTCTCGCGCGAAATCAATCCCGGGATTGTCGAAGCCCTCCATTCGTTCGGCGGCAAGGCGCGAGGTTTTTCCGGCACGGAGATCTTCACCTGCCGCAAGCTGAGGCTCAACGGCCCCCGGGGGGACGCGCTTGACATTGGCTTCGTCGGCGAGGTCATCGCGGTCAACACCGAGCCCCTCCGCGAATGCATCCGCCGCAGCATCACTCCCGTGATCAGTCCCACGGCGCGCGGGGAGGACGGCCGGATCTATAATTGCAATGCCGACATCGCCGCCGCCCAGGCCGCCATCGCCTTGAAGGCCCGGCGGCTGGTCTTCATGAGCGATGTGCCGGGACTGATGCGGAATCCCCGCGACCCGGCCACGGTCATTCCCCACGTCCGCACTGCCGAGGTGGAGGAGTTGAAGCGTACCGGCGTGATCGACCAGGGCATGATCCCGAAGATGGACAGCGCCGTCGCCGCCATCCAGGCGGGTGTCCACAAGGTTTCCTTTGTGGACGGACGCATGGACCACGCGGTGTTGCTGGAAATCTTCACCGATGCCGGCGTCGGCACGGAGGTGGTGTTGTGAACCGGGGCGCCTCATGAAAGAGATCATTCCACCCCAACCCCCGCCGATCCTTCGGAACGACTTCGCGTCGGTGCAGGCGCTCTACCGGCAGCATGTCGTGCCCAGTTATGGCCGCTTCGAAATCGCGTTCACGCGCGGTTCGGGAAGTCATCTCTGGGACGTCGGCGGACGGCGATATCTGGACCTGGGCGGCGGCATCGCGGTTTGCTCTCTGGGCCACGCCCATCCCGCCGTGACCGAGGCGCTCATCGAGCAATCACGCGAGCTCGTTCATGTCTCCAATCTCTACTACCACGAACTCCAGGGGCGGCTCGCCCGGTCGCTTGGCAATCTGATCGCCCCGGGCAAGTGTTTCTTCGCCAACAGCGGCGCCGAGGCGAACGAGGGCCTCTACAAACTCGCGCGCAAGTTCGGGCACGAGGAGGGCCGCTTTGAAATTCTCACCGCGCGCAATTCGTTCCATGGACGGACGCTCGCCGGGATCGCGGCCACCGGCCAGGACAAGGTCAAGCGCGGATTCGAACCCATGGTTCCCGGTTTCCGGCAGGTTCCGTTCAACGATCTTGAAGCCGTTCGTTCGGCCCGCTCGCCCGCCACCGTGGCCGTGCTCATCGAGGGCATCCAGGGCGAAGGCGGCATCACCATGGCCGACCCGGACTATCTCACGGGGCTGCGGGCGCTTTGCGACGAACACCGGCTCCTGCTGATGATGGACGGCGTTCAATGCGGTTATTTCCGCACGGGCCGATTCCAGAGCTTTCAGCGGATCCTCGAGGGGCTTCCCGGCGCTGAAAACTTCCTTCCCGACGCCATCTCGATGGCCAAGTCGATGGGCGGCGGCTTTCCAATCGGGGCGTTCTGGGTGCGGCAGGCCCACGCGGATCGACTGGGTCCGGGAACCCACGGAACCACCTTTGGCGGGACACCGCTCGGTTGCGCCGTGGCGCTGAAGGTCCTCGAGGTCATCGAACGCGAGCGGCTCGCGGACAACGCGCGCGTCATCGGCGCGCTGCTCAAGGATCGGCTTCAGGAGATGGCCGTCCGGCATGACGGGTTGATCCGTTCGGTGCGCGGCCTGGGACTGATGATCGGAATCGAACTCCAGCCGGACATCCGGGCGTTGGCGAACGGCGATCCACCCGCGTCCATCCAGTTTGCGAACCGCCTGCACCAGGCCGGGCTGCTGACCATTCCGTCCGGGACACACGTGATCCGGCTGCTGCCCGCGTTGAACCTCCGGCAATCCGAGGCGGAGGAGGGCCTCAAGATCATTGAGGACACGCTCGCGGCCCTGTATAAATAAAGCCCGCGAACGGCAGGGACGGCCGTTCCAATCCCTTTCATGAAACATCTGTTGAGTCTCGAACAAACCCCGCCGAAGGACATGAGGACCCTGTTGCAGAACGCGGCGGTCTTCAAGAAACAGCGTGGCGACAGCCAGCACAAACCCCTGGCCGGCCAGATCTGGGTTCTGATCTTCTCCAAGTCGTCCACCCGCACCCGGGTCTCCTTCGAGGTGGGCATCCGGGAACTCGGCGGCCAGTCGCTCTTCCTCAACGCCAGCGAGGTGCAGCTCGGCCGCGGCGAACCCATCAAGGACACCGCGCGCGTCCTCGGCCGCATGGTGCATGGGGCGGTGATTCGCACATTCGACCAGCAGGACGTCGAGGAGTTCGCCCGGTTCGCCGGCATCCCGACCATCAACGCGCTGACGGACCAGGAGCATCCCTGCCAGATTCTCGCGGACATCTTCACGTTCGAGGAGAAGCGGGGTCCCATTCGGGGGCGGACGGTCACGTTCATTGGCGATGGCGCGTGCAATGTTCCCGCCTCCTGGATCTTCGCCGCCGCCGGACTGGACTTCGAATTGCGCATCGCGGCGCCCAGGGCCTTTCAGCCTGACGAGGAACTTCTCCGCCGCGCCGGAGGACGGGTCACCTGCACCGAGGACGTCAAGGCCGCCGCCCTGGACGCGGATCTCCTCTACACCGACGTCTGGGTCTCGATGGGCAAGGAGGCGGAGGCGGGGGAACGCATCCGCAGCCTGACGGGCTACCAGATCAACGAGCCCCTCATTGGCCTCGCAAAACCGGATGCGCTGGTCATGCACTGCCTGCCCGCGTATCGCGGCAAGGAGATCGATGAAGCCGCGTTTGAGAACAACGCCGAGACCATCTTCGACCAGGCCGAGAATCGCCTTCACGTTCAGAAGTCCATCCTGAGCTGGCTCGTGACCTGACTCTACGTCTGTTCCGCGGGGGCGAACCGGCGCAGATACTTCACCGCCACCACGAGGTCCTTCGGCCAGGGAGCGGTGATTCCAACCGGCGTCCCGCGCGCTGGATGCTCCACCTCCAACGATTCGGCATGCAACGCGGTCGAGCGGATCAACGGGCGTTCCGTCCGGTTTTCCTTGAGATAATAGCCGGACTTCAATTGCGACAGCCGCAGGTCGCCCCCGCCGTAAAGGGGATCGCCGAGCAGCGGGAACCGGGCATGGCGGAGATGAACACGGATTTGATGGGTGCGGCCCGTTGCGGGAAAGCACTCGAGGAGGCTGTAGCCGGCGAACCGTTCCTTGAGCCGGAACCGCGTGTGGGAACGCTTGCCCTTTTTGGGATCGACTTTCATCAGTCCGGGCTTGAGCGGATGCGGCGCGAGTGCGGCGTCCACTTCAAACTCCGTCCCGGGCGGCACTCCGCGCACGAGGGCGAGGTAACGTTTCACCGGTCTGGACGCGCCGAACTGATTCGCCAGCGAGACCAGCGTCGTCCGGTCCTTCGCGAGCAGGATCACGCCGGTCGTTTCGAAGTCGAGCCGGTGCGCGTTCATCAAATAGTCCAGCCCGGGACGCTCACGAGCCCAGGCGGCGCCTCGCTCCAGGCCTCGATGCAGCAGTTTCATCAGGTTGGGCCGCTCCGCGTCGTATCGGTCCGGTGACGTGAGGAGGCGCGCCGGTTTGTCGAGCGCCAGCAGTTGATCGTCCTCGAACAACACGGGAATCTTCCAGAATTCCCCGGTCGCGGGTGAGGACAGCTTGATGAAAGTGCTCATGGATGGACACGGAAAGCGGACCCGTTCGGTTCGAACATCGCTTTCGCCAGGGAAAAGTCCGGACAGGATCCGCGGCACCGGTCTTCGGCACGACGCGACACCGCGCGCTCCGATGGAGTTGTTCAATCGCCGCGCTGGGGAGGGAAAGGTCCGGACGGGGACGCGCCGCGCCGGACTACGGGGCTTCCGGCTGCTCCTGATCGGGGATGTTCAGGCGAGCCTGTTCCGCCCGGTATTGGAACCAGTCGCTGAATGCCGCAAACTGCCGGCTCCGACGCAGACGCGCGGTGAATTCCTCCAATTCCTCCTTCATCGCCGTTTCGTCCACCGGAACTTCCTCGCGCACGTGCAGCACAAATCCTCCATTGATTGTGGGAATAAAACGGCTCGCTTCACCGGCCTCCAGTCCAAAGGCGACGTTCTTGAGTGTGCTGAGGTTGAGTTCCGGAGGCAGACCGGGCAGCGACTCCGTCGTCAGCGAAAACGGCGGCAGGGCTTCCACGTTCACTTCGGCGTCGGCGGCCACGTCAGCAAAGGAATCTCCCCCGGCGAGCCGGTTGGTCAGACTCCTGTGAAACGCGTTTCCCGACTCGCGCGCCAGTTCACGGGCGCGGTTCGCGACAAAGTCCTCCCTCACACGGTCGAGGACCTCCTCCAATGGACGGACCTCGCTGGGAAACCGGTCCGAGTAACCGATCACATAAGCGGCATCCGGTCCAAGCACGGGTCCGGCGAACGGGTTGTCCCCGCTCAATCGGAACGCGGTGCCGGCCACGGAAGCCGGCAGATTCGCGGCTCCATCCCCGGTGCGGTCGAACGGGCCGGCGGACTCTATTTCCAGTCCCCACTCCCCGGCCAGCGTCTCGATCCGGTCCGGTTGCACGGAATCGCCCCGCGTCAGGTCCTCGGCGAACTCGCCCGCCTTGCGTCGCGCGAACAACAGCGCGCGCCGCTCCTGTTCGCCGGACCGGATTTGTTGGAGGGCCTCCTCCCGGGGCAGCGGCTGATCGTCCGGGCCGATGAACGCGTTGGTCCCGCGGCGTTGGTATTCCTGTTCCACACGAACTTCAAAGTCGCTGATCCCGGCCAGTTCAGCGGCGGCTTCCTCCATGAAGTTCGTGGAAGGGAAGCGCACGTACCGGATCCGGATGCGTTCGGGCTGCCGGTATTCCGCCATGCGATTCGTATAAAACTGCCCCAACACCTCCGGGGAAATATTCGTGACCTGGTCGAGATGGTTGGTGGTGTTGAACAACACCGCCTGGGTGGCCAGTTCCCGGTGTTGCTGGCGATACAGACGTTCGGCCTCCTGCGGGGTGACCAGCCGCCCCGGCAGGCCGAACAGCGAGACCAGATGGCTGATGCCGACCTCATGCTTGATGAAGCGGTAAAAATCCTCCTCGCTCAGCGAATTGCGATTGCGGAAGGTGGACGAAGTGGGCAACACCTGGCTGACCATCTGGTCGTAACTGATCTGGCCGAGAAACGGCTGGTTCAAGCGGACCCAGTCCACCACCGCCTCCGGGCCGATCTCCAGATTCATCTCCTCGATGGTCCGGATCAGAAGAATTCGATGATAGGCATCCTGCCTGACATCCACCCCCTCCTGCCGCGCCTCGGGGCTGTCCGGCCAGCGGCCGGTGCGGAGCAGATATGCGATATGGGCCTCCTTCAACGCGTTTCGAAACTGCTCGGTCGTGATCGGCTCGCCACCAATCGAGCCGAAATCACCCTTGTCCGCGATGGAGCTCCATTGGATATCGGGGGAGAATAGAAGGACAAAGGCCACGATCACCACACCGATAATGATGACGAGGAGCCAGCTTTGATGCTTCCGAAATGTGCCAAACATAGGTCAACAGAGATGCCGCCAGAGCCGCGAACCCTACCCGTCGGCGCACGCGCCGGTCAAACGCAAAACGTCCGTTCAAATCCATCTTTACAAGCCGAGGAGCGATGTGTCAGGCTCCCCCCACGTCTGGTTATGATCCGAAAACCCCTGTTACTCTTGTTACTGCCCCTGCTCATCGCGGGTTGCACCACGGTTACAAATCTGACCTCCCGCAACCAGCCGCGCAACGCCGAGGGACTCTATCTGGTGGAAGCCGCCTGGGCCACCCGTCAGGCCACCATCAAGCCCGAGACCATCAAACCCTACGTCGTCGTCGGTCACGAGACCTACCCGATGAAACCGACCCCGCTGGCCAGCAACCGCTGGGAGGCCCTGGTCCCCGTTCCCAATGAAAAGGACTCGATCGTCTATCGGTTCAAGTTCGATTTCGAACGCAGAACGGTGCCCGAACCCCTGCCGGACAGCGTGATGTCGGACGCCTTCCGCCTCGATATCTTCGAACGATAAGCCGCGCCCCCAGGGCGGATGACGCGTCCGCCATTATTCCTCCCCGGGCACCGGTCACATTCGCTTCAGGTCCCCGTCCCCGCGGGGTTCGAATGCCCGCTCGTAGAGCTTCTCGAAGTCCTCCACGTCCACCGGACGGGGATTGAACGCGGCGGTCCATTGCCGGGCCGCCTCCTCCGCCATCATCCGGATCCTGCCGCGCTCCACTCTGCAGTCCGCCAATGACCGCGGCACGCCCGCCAGATTCAAGAGCGCTTCAAGCCGGGCCACCAGCGCCGCCAGCGCGGCTTCATGTCCGTCGCTGGCGCAGGCGATTTCCGGTCCCGAAGCCAGTTCGGCATATCCGCGCCGGGCCTCCGCGTCCTGTCCGTTGAAGCGCACCACAAGCGGGAGCAGGATCCCCACGGCCTCGCCATGCACCACGTCGAAGTGGGCGGTCAGGGGATTGGCGGCCGCGTGGGCCGCGCCGAGCATGCTGTTCTCAATGGCCGTGCCCGCCAGTGCCGCGCCCAACAACATGCGTCCCCGCGCCTCGAGATTCGCGGGTCCGGTCATCACCCGGGGCAGCGCGGGAGCGAGAAGCTTGAACGCCTCGTGCGAATACATCAGCGAAAGAGGATTCCGCCTGCTCGTCACCGCGGTTTCCACGGCATGCGCAATGGCGTCGATGCCCGTGTGCGCGGTGACCGGCGCCGGCTGCGAAACGGTCAGCACGGGATCCAGAATCGCGAGGCGCGCCGCCGCCTTCGGATCCCCGCAGGCCATCTTTTGATGGGTCGTGTCATCGGCAATCAGCGCGAAGGACTGGCATTCGCTGCCGGTGCCCGCCGTCGTGGGGATCGCAATCAAAGGCAGCATCGGCTTCGATGCCTTGCCTGCTCCCCAGTAGTCCCGCATGCGCCCCCCGTTCGTCAGGAGAAAATTGCATCCCTTTGCCGTGTCCATGCTGCTTCCCCCGCCCAGTCCGACGATGGTGTCGATGTCCCCGGCCTTCGCGACGGCCAGACAATTCTCAACGCATCGGGTGGTGGGGTTCTCGCGGGATTCGTTGAAGACTGTGACCTCCAGGCCGCTCGCGCGCAATTGCTCCTCCACGCGTCCGGCGTGACCGGCTCCTACAATGCCGGGATCGGTCACCAGCAGCACCCGCCGGGCTCCAATGCCTCGCGCCAGCTCTCCCACACGGTCCACGGCATTGTCACCAAACACCAGGCGCGTGCGGGGTTCATGGTCGAACGAAATCATCCGGCCGGCCGGCACCGCCGACATTCCGCGGGGATGGACGCCTTCGCCCGATCCAGGCTCCACGTGTTCTCTGGTTCTGGTCATGCGTGTCGTTCTTCAAATGTGGACGGACCGTGTCAGCCCGGAACTCCCGGGCCAGGAGCGTGGTGGCTGTCTGATTCTGACCGGTCCGGCGGGGATTCGTTCAAGTCCTGCTTAGACGGCGGAAACCTCCGCCCGGCTACAACCGCGGCTCGAATTTCCGGTCAGAGCGCCGCGCGGTCGATGGATCGCCGGCGATGGAGGAACTCAAACAGGTTGCCCTCGTGCGGCTGGTCCCACGAAATCCTCGTGGTTGGCAACGGCCCGAGATTCAAACGCTCGATCCCCGTGGACTCGAGCAATGCCCGGATGAAACCCTCGTCCCGTGTGATCGCCGTGACCACCAACGACGGACCAATCCCGCCCGGCATGCGCTCCTGCGGCATCTCCGTCACGCTGGCGTAGGGACAGAGGAATTCCCGGTTGGCCAGCGGATGTTCGAACGAATCGCACCACACCACGGTCGGGCGCAGAAAGGTGCCGTCCCGCTCCACCCGCCTCGGCCCGCCGCGATACCGGGCCGTCACGTCCTCCGCGCCGGCGGTCTTCAATCCCTCCTCGATCGCCGCATCGATGAATTCCGCCATCTTCGGATTGGCGAATCCCGACAGCCGTGCGTTTTCATCCTCGGGAGCGGCCGGCATCACCGGACCCAGTTCCTTCGCCAGGGCGTCGGCGATCTCCCGTCCGTGTCGGGGCACCACCACCGCGGACGCGTTGACGCAGCTCCGCCCGCCATTGTCGGCAATCGACGACACCATCAGATCCAGGAAGTCCGGCCAGCGGTCGATGGCGTCCCCGCCGATGAGGATCTTGCTGAAGCCCGGTCCATGAGCCTGCACGGCGGGATTGTTCGCGTAACGTTCGGTGATGCTTTGATCCCCGAAGATCAACGCGCGGCCGCACGTGTCCATGATGGTGGCCGCGCCCTCGTGAGTGGTGGGATAAAAGCCGAACGCCGCGGCGGGGCAACCGGCCGCGATGAACGCCTGGATCAACCGGTAGGGCGTCCACGGCTCCTCCCGGCCCGGCTTGAGAATGACGGGAATCTTCAGCGGAATCGCCGGCAACCAGAGCGAATTGACCGCGGGCGAATTGCTGGGCATCACCAGACCCAGCGCCCGGGTCACGGGATAAAAACTGACCGGCGCTCCGCCCTGCTCGCCGTAACCGCGGTCGAGCACGGACAGATCCAGCCCGCGCGTCAGTCCGTTGAGCACGGTCCCCATGTTCGTCAACGCGTGGTGGATCTTCGCCATGTTGCGACGGACCATCGCGTGGGGCAGCCCGCTCGTCGCCGAAAGAGCCTCCACATAGTCCGGCGGGGATTGTTGATGTCCATGGTTCCCCAGCGGCAGGGTTGCCTCGAGAAACTCCCGGCCCGCGCGCGCGCAAACAGCGATGAGTTCCGCCACGGTGAAACGCTTCAGGGCGTCGCGGGATTCCTGAACGCGTTGCAGATCCTTTCGAATGGCCCCGGCATTCACCTGGCTCACGGTCGCGCGAACGGCGCCGGACAGGTGATCCTTCACCGGAATCTGCTCGAGACTTTCGTAGGGCTGGCCGCGCCGAAGCGCGGGGATGTGCGGCACGTTCATGAGATCCCCGGAATTCCGGACGCCTAGTAAACCCCCTCCACAATGGTCTTCTGCATCGCGCCGAAGGGACGCACCTCGGCCACGCCATCCCACGAATAGGGTTCGCGCGGTTTGCGGCGGAGGGCCTCATCCCGCTCGAGAAACCGGGGCATGAAAAACTCGCGGGTCAACGTGGTCAGCTCCACGCGGCCCCACGCGTCGTAGTCCACCGTCTCCTCCGTCTTCTCCGGATTGACCACGCGCAACACCGCCCGCGGCTGGGGCGCGTAATAGGTGATTGAAAACCGGTCCTCCGGCTTCAGGGGCGTGCTGGCCGCCAGTCCCATCAGGGTGTTGCCATAGGTCGGATAGAAACCGATGCGGTTCTCCAGGACCTCCTCGATCAGGAACCGGACGTATTGCGGTTCCATGGTCGTGCCGCCGCAAAACACACCGCGAATGCCGGCCTCGTAAAGGTCGATCTTTTCACTGAGCGCCTCCAGCAGCTTGGGCGTCGTGAAAAGTCCGCTCACCTTGCGATGCTTGAGGATGGTCACCGCCTGATCGACCACGTGTTCCATGTAAGCCTTGGCCTGGTCGGACTGCTTCGCGGAGAGCAGCTTCTTCACCCAGCGCGGGTCCAGATCGATGAAGTAACACGAACTGCCCCGCACGTTGGCAAGATGCTCGATCGCCAGCCGCAACCGGCGCGGTCCGGTCGGCCCCATCATCAGCCAGAAATGGTTCCGCGGAAAATGCTCGTCCGAAATCTTCCCGGAGAACTCGCTGTAGTCGGTCTTGTAGTCCTCCCAGCCGATGCGCTGCTTCGGCATGCCGGTGGTGCCGCCCGTCTCGAAGATGTTGAAGGGCCGCCCCTGATACGTTTTCGGAATCCAGACCTCGTTCGGCAGATCCCGCAGCCATTCGTCCTTGAAATGCGGAAACCGCATCAGATCGCTGCAGCCCTTCACCTCTTTCACCGGATTCCAGCCGGCCTTTCCGGCCCAGTCCAGCCAGAACGGGCAGCCCGTGGCCGGACTGAAATGCCACTCGATCATGTCGCGGACGTGCGCGTCCAGTGCTTCACGGGCGGCTTTCACCGCCCCTTCGTCAATTGTCGTCATACTCGGTTCAATGGATCATCAAATGAAGTCATCCCCGATCCGCCTGCCTCCGTGCGGACGGCCGGACCGGTTCAGGCGTCAAGGAGTTTGCGGGGAAAGAACTGGTCCAGCGTCGAATCCCGCGGCGGCCGGGTGAGAAGCGAGACGATCACCAGGGCCGCCACCGAGGCCAGAAAGATCGGGGCCACGGGCATCATGCCCCAGATGAGCAGCTCCTCCTCGCCGGGCGGTTTCGTCGCGATGATGTCGCGGTAGAACAACACCAGCCACGTGACGGCCATGGTGACCAGCGAGGCGATGGCGCCGGCCGCCGTCGTCCGCCGCCAGTAAATGGCCGCAAACGCCAGCGGGAACAGCGAGGCAAACCCGGTGAAACACCAGACGCCCAGGTCAAACACATGCGCGCTGTCCTGCAACCACAAGGCCAGCAGATAGGTCACCGCAACGATCCCCACAATGAAGCACCGCGCGAGGAATATCTTTTGGGCATCGGTAAAGCGGTCCC
This sequence comes from Candidatus Methylomirabilota bacterium, assembly GCA_035544555.1. Taxonomy (GTDB): domain Bacteria; phylum Verrucomicrobiota; class Verrucomicrobiia; order Limisphaerales; family DATKEE01; genus DATKEE01. The sequence goes on along the minus strand of DATKEE010000593.1, from coordinate 2,691 downwards.
GCCCAAACTTCCGCATCACCACGTCGTTCGTGAACATCGTCCCCAGACACATGAATTGGGAGTCGAGACTCGACATGATCGCCGCCAGAACGCCCGCGGCGACGAGACCCGTGAGAAACTCGGATTCCACCAGCACCCGGACCACCTGGCCGAGCACCACGTTGGGACGCGCGGCGAACTGCGCGCCGAAATGGCCGGCCGCCCAGATGCCGATCAGGATGCACGGCAGCCACACGATCATGATGCAGATCGGATGCGCGATCAGGCTCAAACGGAAACTTTTGGCACTGCGCGCGGTGAGCCAGTGCTGAAACAGGTGCGGAAACATCCCCACCGAAAGCGGAATGAAACAGTAGGAGAAGAATTGCAACTGTCCTATCATCCCCTCCCGGGCCAGTCGCGGCCTCGCGAACTCACTGTCCGCCACGAGCCGCCCCGCCTCCGCAAGCCCTCCCAGCTTCTTGGATATCAGATAAAAGGCGATCACCCCCGTGATCATGAACACCAGGGTCTGCATGGTGTTCGCCCAGACCGCCCCGCGGAGTCCGCCGAAGAACACGTAAAACAGGACGATCACACAGATCACCAGGCTGCCCGCCCAGACCGGCACACTCCCATGCAGCGGCGCCGCCGTCCCGTCCGGACGCAGCATCGGAAACAGATCGGGAAACATGCCCGCCGTGGTGCCCTGGATGAATTTGCCCGACGAGATCACCCCCACCAGCAGATACGGAATCACCAGCAGCACCAGCACGGGAAACAGCATGTATCCCAGCGACGGCGACTCGAACCGCTCCCGGAAATACTCGCACTGCGTGAGGTAGCCGTGCCGCTTGCCCACCGCCCAGAGCTTGATCCCGATCACGAAAAACACCGCCGAGTGAATCAACCCGGACCACGAGGCCATGAGTCCATACACCCCCACGCCGCTCGTGTAGGCCTTGCCCGTCGATCCCACCAGCGCGAACCCCGTCATCGTCGTGCCAAAGATCGACATCAACAACAGAAACGGACCGACGCTGCGGCTGATCACGAAATAATCCGCGCTGGTCCCCTTGGAGAATTGCCGGCTGGCCACCCCGAGCCCGATGAGCAACAGCATGTAAACCCCGACGACATAGAGAGGCGTGAGGGAGGCGGCGGCGAACATCGGCGTCATGAAACCCTCCCGGCGCCGGTGGTTTCCGTTTCACCCGCCGAGGCCCATTCCTCGATCTCCTCCGGCCAGGCGAACTTGATCGCCAGCGCCCAGGTGACGCCCGCCGCCAGTGAGAAGGCCGTGTGGTACGCCAGTCCGATGGGCAGGAATCCCAGCACCAGCGTCCGGTCGTTCCACCACCAGAAATCGTGGTGCAGCAGAAACAACAAGCCGACCCAGGCCCACACCAGACGGCGGGGCCACAGGTTTCGCTTGTGGATGACAATCGGCGGAATCCCGCCTCCGGTATCGTCCCCCTGGGTCCCCTGGCTCATGGCTCGATGTCGATGGTCGCTGGTTGATCGGTGGACTGCCGGGCCCGCGCTTCGTCATGAATCGCGTAAAGATGCGTTTGTGTGCCCACGTACAACACCCCGTTGGCCACGATGGGCGTCGAGAAAACCGGGGCTCCAAGATTGGTTTCGCTGAGGATCCTCTTCTCCTTCGTCGCCGCTATCACCAGAAAGTCCCCATCCTCATCCCCCAAATAGACCTTGCCGTCCGCCACCAGCGTCGAACCCCACATGTGCGCCTTCATGTCGTGCGTCCAGTACAACTCCCCGGTCATCGCGTCGAGGCAATGCACAAAGCCCGAGAAATCGCCCACAAACAACAGGTCCGTCTCCGGGTCGATCGACACCGTCGAGATGCTCCGGTGAATGCCCCGGTATTCCCAGATGATGTTGCTGTCCGTCACGTCGCCCTCGCCGGTCGGATCCACGCAAATCAACCGGCCCACGCCCTCCCCGTGCTCCGGATCCTGCCCGTGCGCCGAATACACCCGGTTCTTGTAGAAGACCGGCGTGGCGATGATCTCGTTGGGACCCTCCGGCGCCGGATAACGAATCCGTTCGCCGTCCCTGAATTTGTACTCCGGCGGATTCGAATCCACCTTCCAGATCACGTCGAGAAAGTCCAGCCCCTCATCCTCGTCACGCACCGGCTTGGGATTGAACGCGTAGAGCCATCCGTCGCCGCCCCCGAACAAAAGCTGCGTCCGGCCATCGACCTCGGCGGCGGACGGCGAGGTCCACTGGCCGTGGAAGATGTTCGGCCCGATGCCGGCATTGTCCTCGCCCGCGAGTTCGCCGGTCTCCTTGTTCAGGGCGATCAGGCTCGGTGACAGCGGCGAGGGAATGTTCACGTGCGTCCAGTCCTGGCCGTTCGAGGTGCACACATAAAGGAGATCCCCGATGATCAATGGCGAACTGTTCGAGGCGTTGTGCGGAAACACCCCCAGCTCATCCATCATGTCATACACCCAGATGATATCCGCGTCCTTCTCCCCGATGGTGGCCGGCTCGTTTCCGGGTCCGGCCACATATTGTCCCTCATTCTCAAATCCCTGGTTGCCGTCCGCCATGCCGTTCAGGTCCAGACAGATCACCTCGCACCGGCTGGTGACCAGATAAACGCGGTTTCCCTCGACTCGCGGCGCGGACATGATGCCGAGGCCCTCCCAGTCGTTGACCTTGCCGGAGGCCAGCTTGGGC
>DATKEE010000592.1:0-2307 GCA_035544555.1 Candidatus Methylomirabilota bacterium | reverse complement strand
AAAGGACATCCGCTTCCCCGTTCTCAATCACCTGGCCGTCCGGCGCCAACAGGAAGCGTCCGGCATCCTCGGGCCGCAGCGGCCGATCATTGATGCCCACAACCACCGGCCGGCCATCCACCATCTTCACCGTGAACCGCGCCGTGAGCTGATCCCGAATCGTCGCCGCCCGATAATTGGCCGCATACATATCGAGCGTTCCATTCCCGTCCACGTCGGCGAACGCCAATGTCATCCCGCCCCGGCCCGGGTTCAGCGGCCGGTCCGCGGTCCGCGGTTTGAAGCGGCCCCCGCCGTCGTTGAAGAAAATACGAATGCCGCCATGGATGGAACTGACGGCCAGATCCAGATGTCCGTTGCCGTTCAAATCGGCAAAGACCGCCCCAGTCGCATCAAGGTCCTCGCACGCGACGCCCGCCGATGCCGTGATGTCCTCGAAGCGCCAGTCGCCCAGATTGCGATAAAGCACATTCGGCCCGTCCAACCCGCACAGGTAAACATCCACCCATCCGTCCCCGTCGATGTCGCCCAGGGCCACACCCGATCCATTGAGATAAATCTGGTTGGTCGTGTAACGCTCGCGCGCGAGCTGATTGGTGAAGAGGACCCCGGTCCGCCCGGGCGGCAACCGCGTGAAGCCCGGCCCGCTTTCCCCCGCCTCCCGGAGCCTGGCCCACCGATGCCCTTCGCCTTCCCTCCATTCCAACGCCTCCCCGATGGCCGCCGCCGGCACCGCCCCGCACGCCACCAGGCTCCAGACACAAACTGTTCCTCGCGCTCTTGAGGCCCAGGGTCTGTTGTGTTGCGGCTTCACCGGATCGTGTTCTCCAGGATCAGAAACGGCAGCTTCGATTCCTCCCACATCTCCAGCAGAAAGTCCGGCGGCCAGTCGGGTCCGCGAGTCACCGACCCCAACAGGATCTCCATGTCTCCGTCTCCATCGAGATCCGCCACCTCCATCGTCAGCCATCGCCCGGCAATGCACTCGCGAAACGTGCACGCCGAAAACTTCAGGTCCCCGGAATTCTCCAGATACACAAAACTCTCCCGCGGCTGCTCCTTGTAGTCCGGGAAATACGAAATCGCCGCGATGTCGAGGTCGCCATCCCCGTCAAAATCCCGGGCCACCGCCTTGAACGCCCCGTTGAGCGGATAAAAGAACGCCTCCTCAAACCGCTGATCCCCGCGGTTCAGGTAAATCCGCACGCCGTGATAAGGCTTCAACGGCGAGGGATACTCCCCGTTGTCCCCGTTGGTCACCAACAGGTCCGGCCGGCCGTCCCCGTTGAAATCCGCGGTTTCGAAATACGTGTGACCAAACAGGGGATGCTTCTGGAAGATCGATTGCGGACTGAAATTTCCACGGCCGTCGTTGAAATAAATGAAGAACGTCTCGATTTCCTGCGCCACCAGCACCGCGATGTCGGGGAACCCGTCGCCGTTGAAATCGCGGACCTCCGAGAGCAGGGCGCCCGGTTTGTCGAGCAACACGTGCTCCCGATACTCGTCCGGGCCAATATTCTCGTACCACGAGAATCGCCCTACGTGATTGCCAAACTGGCAAAGAACGATGTCCAGCCGGTCGTTTCCATTCAGATCGGCAAACGCGGCGTGCGTGGGTCGCCGCAGATCCTTCAGGATCACCTTCCCGGCATCCAGCCCGGTCTCCGTCTTCCCAAACCGGATCAATTCTCCCAGGGGTTCATCGGATGGAAAAAAGTGCCCGATGCACGTCACGTAAACGCTGTCGTCCGTTTCACTCAGCGCCACCGGGATGTTGTTCACTGGAACGCTCTGCAAGGACTGCCCCCGCTCGTCCAACACCCCCACCGTCCGGCTGTGCGCGTCCCCAAGATAAATCCGGCTTCCACCCGCGCCGACCCGCACCAGGGTGGTCATGGGATGGGACTGACGATGCGGCGGCACGCGGACCTTGAAGTGAGGCAGCCCGAGTTCGATGGGCGCCCGTGAAGCCTGCGGACCGAGAGCCTCGGGAGCCTGCTCGAGATAATACTCCCGGAGCGATTTCCAATCCTCGCGGGGAATCAGCGGCTCCTCGGGAATGACCTTCAGACTCTTCAGAAGTCCGCCCTCGGGGTGACGCTCATAGTCCAGCGGCGCCAGCCCGAGGCGGAGTTCCATCCACGCCAGGGCGCCCTTCCGCCACGTCTCCCGATCCAGCAGCGCGGGTTCCGGAAACAGATGACAGGCGGCACAATGCGCGCGGGCCTGTGGTTCTCCCTCCTCCAGCCTTCCGCCGCGTTCAATCGAAAACTCCTCCCCCTCTGCGGCCGCCAACCGCCCTTC
>DATKEE010000591.1:0-6425 GCA_035544555.1 Candidatus Methylomirabilota bacterium | reverse complement strand
AATCGATGACTGGAATGCGTGGTACGAAGCGACGAAATTCAAACGTGAAATCCGCTCTCGACGCGCGATGATGAGGAGTTTGATTGTGGTTTGCCAGATTCAACAAGAGGCGCTGAATCAACTCGAAGTCACCAACCGGCGGATTCATGCCTCCGGAAGCAGCCAGGTACTCAGCAACCTGCTGTACACGATTCAGCAGAACTCCGGAGAACATCGCCTCGCCGCCATCCTCCTGCCCAACTACTCAAGGGCGGCGCTTTCCGTGGGCCGGGCTCAGGTGCGGTGCGACCAGCTTTACGTGGCCTGCGCGCTGGAGCGCCACCGGCTCCGGCACGGGAGTTATCCCGGGACCCTCGAAGCCTTGTTGCCCGATTTGATCGATCGCATTCCCAACGATCTCTTCGCCGATCAACCACTTCAATACCGCCGCAACGCGGACGGCGGCTACGAACTTTGGTCGGCCGGCTGGGACGAAACGGACGACAACGGCCAGCCGGGCCTCGACAGGAACGGCGAACCCTTCTACGACGAAATGCAGGGTGACTGGGTGTGGACGAGTCCGAAGCGATAGCGCGGAGCTTGAATAACTTTTTGAACGGCAATCCTTTGAAACGACGCAGCAGGCCGGCGTCGTCCATGGTGAGGAGCTTGAGGAAGATATCCCGGTCACGTTGTGGATTGTCCGTGGCGGGCATGAGCAGCCCGAGGATCGTGGCGCGGCAAAGGATCAGCGGCTTGCGCCCCCACCACTTGCCCAGCCCGGTCAGCGTCTGGGAATAGTTCGACTTCCGTTCCTTGTAGGATTCCTTGGAGAGCCGGGAGACGGGGAATTGGGATTCGATGAAGGAAGGCATGGTTAAAGAGCCGGCATGGAGCGCCGCATGAATTCGTCAAACAGCGGCACGGTAAAGGCGAGGTCGCCATGAGCGGGGCTGTAAATCATTCCCTTCCTGATCAGATTTGCCCTTGCGGGGCCGAGGCTCGTAATTTTCACCTGAAGCGTGTCAGCGACGTCTGCCGTCCGGTGTGGCCCGGCCCCGAGTTCCGCCATGGCGCGGAGGAATTTCTTCTCGTTGGGGGTCAGACGGTCGAATCGCACCCGGAAGAAATTTTGGTCCAATCGGGGAATCACAATGTCCGTCGCAGCCCTTACCACACGGAAGGTGATCGGCGTTTGCTCCGCCACATTCCATGATTGGTAACCCCACTCTTGAAGGAAATAGGGGTATCCTTGCGTCAGTCGAAAAATTTCGGCCAGTGCGGCATCCTCAAACGAGACCCCGGTCGCTTGCGCCGGATCTTGGATGGCCTTGAACGCATCCGGTTCCTGCAAGGCGCCCACTTCGGGAAAGTTGAAGAGCCGTTCGGCGTATGACTTCGATTCACCGGCCAGTCCAGGAAGGATGGGCAGGCCCGCACCCACCAGCACCAGGGGCAACTGTCGCTGTTGCGCCTTGTGCATGGCCATGATCAATGCACCCAGTTCCTTTGAACTGAAGTATTGGATTTCGTCGATGAAAAGCGCCACTGCACTCTGCCGTTCCTCGGCTGCTTCACCCACGGCCACAAAAAGAATGGGCAGATCCGCTTCAAGGTCACCGCTATCCGCTGCTCCAGGTTCCGGCTCAATGTCCAGACCGAAAGTCACTTCGCCGACCTGCATCTTGAGCCCTCCGATGAAACTGCGCAGAACGCGAAGACTACGCCGAACCTTGTCTCCCGCTCCGGCCACCCGGTCCAGTTCGTGCAGAAGCGGACGCAACTGCGACGCAACGAGGGGACCCAGCGGTTTGTCTTCGTGCGCCTCAATGGCAACAGTTCGATACCCTGCCGCCCTGGCCTGACGCTCGACCTCGTTAATGAGCACAGTCTTCCCAACCCCGCGGAGCCCCGTCAGCATCAGACTTTTCTCCGGCCGCTTGGCCTTGATCCTTCCAAGAAGAATCCGCGCTTGCTCCAAGATGGGGTCTCGTCCCACCAGTTCGGGCGGAGGCGAGCCGGCCCCTGGAGAGTAGGGATTCTTGATTGGATCCATTTCTAGCTATTTATATGGGTTTATAACATAAATCCAGTATAAATTGCTAAAATCTCTATGAATGCCGAGCCTAATCGCAAGCTATTGCAATCGATGGAGATGCGACAAGAGCAGCTTTCACACCCCGCCACTTTCCTCCCGTAGCAGATAGAGCAGATCCTCGCACCTTTCGCCCTCGCCTCCGCTCGCCGGATTTTCCGTCAGAGCGAACCGCACGGCCTTCCGCCAGCCCTTGCCTCGGCCGGTGATGGCGTGGCCGGTGGCCGCGTTGGTCATGGTGTAGAGCCACCAGCGTTCCTCGGGAGCCAGGCCCGCCCAGTTGCGGAGCGCCGTCGGAATCAATGCCGGATCGGCCTCCTCAATGGCCCACGCCAGCAGCACCAGCTCTTTCCCCAGGAGACGGGAGACGGGCGTTTCCGCGCGGCCCCACTGGCCCGACCTGAGGCCGTGCTTGCGCAGGCGCTGGTTGAATTCCGCCTTTACCTGCTCGGCAATCGCCTCCCACTTGGAGACGGGCAGCAGCACCCGGATCTTGTTGTCATCCTTGCCCAGGGCCATGCTCAGTTCGCGCCGTTCGGGGGACTCATCCCAGGTGTAATGTTCGGAGATTCCAGTTCCTGGATGATGCCTGTGATGGCCTTCAGTCCCGCCGATGTCTCCAGCAGGCGGTCCATCGTTTCCCGCTCCCCCGTCAGGAAGGCCACGCGATTCCGGAACGTCGCATCCTGCCAGAACTTGCCCAAGTCGGAATCCAGGCCGCCACCGCCGGCCGGTTCCGTGATGACCAGCGTCACCTTGTCCGGATCCAGCTTGATCTCTTCCTCCGAAGGCAGTTCCTCAAACAACCGGGTGCGCAGAATGTGGTAGAGTTCGTCCGTATTCAGCGCCACGGGCTCCAGGGGAAGTGCCCCGCGCCCGACCTCCGCCTCCAGTTCGTTCAACGCCTTGCTGATCTGCTGGCTGGCTCCTTCGTACGTCGCCTTCAAGTCCGAAATCACCACGCACACATTCGGCAGCTCCTTCTTGTTGACCGCGGTGAGCAGATTGGACAGCGCGGTTGTCGTCACCCGCGCCAGATCAGAGTTGCCAATCGTCTTTGAACGCGCGTTCTCGAAATAGGGCGGCAGTTCGTCCAGCAGAATTACGAGCGGACCACCCTTCAGGAGGTTTACCCAGGCGGATTGCCCCGGCGCCTGCAGCGGGCTGTAATAATCCTTGAACCGTTCCTTCTTCCCGAGTTGCTCGGCCAGCGCGCCCCAGATGCCCAGCGCACCGTGGAAGTGCTGACGGAGTTTCTCTCGACCCTGTAGGCACTCGGAAAACGAACGCAGGGAATCGAAGACTGGCTCCGGGCGCTTTGCCGGGTCCTTCGTTACCTTCGTTCCCTTGGTGTAAAAGGACCTCGGAATACCGGGAACAGAAGGGATTGGGCACAGAAGATAACGAAACGAAGGGAGAGGTCGGGTCGGCTGGGTGTGGCGGCAGTGAACCCCGGGATGGCGATGCTGTTTCAAGCCTGTGATCATCGGCGCCGCGAAGCAACATGGCGACATTATCCAGGCGCCAACTCTGGCGAAATGGGGTGGAAAAGGCGAAAGTTTTGTGGTTCGCAATCCAACAACGCATCGTGGAATGAAATTCGTTCCAAATTCTCCGAGGGATTTTGCCTCCACCCAACGTTTCCCATATGACGAGAGCAGCGGAACGGGGGCAACCTCGCGCCGTCCCCGTCTCGAATGAACCATTGCAGCAATCCAGGAATCTTATGAAATCTCGATCGACACCATTTGCGGTCATCCCCCTCGCGCTGGCGTTCGCCCTGCTGGGAGCAGGCCATTCCGATGCGCAACCGGCCTCGCAGGCTGAGTCCGTTTCGCAGATGATTACCGTTGAGGATTCTTTTATTTTCGAGGGCGGAACCCCGCGTCAATTCCTCAGTGCCCTCGAAAAGCACCATAATAACGATTTAAAGACCAACTGGCTCGCAATGTTGTCGCAGGCGGCCGAACTGTCGCCGGCCGTAGCCGAATTCGTCAAACGGGAGAAGGAGGAGGTGCGCCAGTTCAAAGTGGATTGGCTGAGCATCGCCGATATCCCGGACGAAATGGACATGGTGCGGCTGCCAAGATTGCGCGTCGCAGGGGAAAGGGGCGTCATAGAGATCGCTGACGGCCAAATTCAAAGGGATGTCAGCTACTCACAACATGTGTTAAACGGGCTGGGAAGCTGGATGCAGCTCTACAACGACATCGGACAAGAAAAGCCGGAAATCGGAAAATTATTCGTTGAAGTCTCCCAAGGACTGCCCGATGTGCTGAATCCGGCGGTTGTGATGCTCATTCCGGACAAGGCTTCGGCGCCGGAAATCAAGGTCAAGGCTTTCGCGATCAAGGGTATTCCGGAGGCCGATTGGAAGAAGTTGGATGAGGATATTTCGCGAGGCATGCAGCACGCGATGCATTATGCGGTGGAAGCGAGCATTTCCCACAGCCGCGCCATCACGGGCAATGTGCGAATCCACCGCGAAACGGGCCTGCTTGTCGCCACCGGTTCGGAATCGTTCACTCAAATGACGGAGTCCATCGTGGAAGCCCACTCCAACAACCAGGGCTTTCTCCCTCGAACTCTACCGACACAGGATGGAGAATGAACCCATCAGCGCCAGCCGCGAGCGACTGGCTTGTTGGCCAGACGGCGACCGACATGTTCGTTCATGAAAGCGCTGGTTTCTCATGGAACGCTGCCATCAATGAACGTTACTATCGGACGCCGCAGTTCTTGAGACCAGAACCGGATATTGATAAGCGTCGCCGTCCGCGGGCTGTCAGCGACTCCCGCTCACAAAGGCGTGATGAACCGTTCCTTGTCCCCCTTTCGCGTCCAGCCTGCCGAGGGCGTCGTCGAGGCATTCCTCGAGATCGGGTTCGGAGCTCCCGCCGCCGGTGCCAGCGGGCAACGTTGACACGGATCGTTCCGAACCATAGCGTCAGCCTTGCATGAGTTTCAGGCCCTTCATTCGATTGGTCCTCTTCACTTTGATCGTGGGTGGCGTTGTGAGCGCCCGTCCGCCCGCGTCGGCCGCCCACTACATCGTCTCCGATCTCGGCACGCTGGGCGGCGACGACAGCAGAGCCACGGACATCAATGGGACCGGGCAAATCGTCGGTGTTTCGCGGACGGCGGACGGGAGTGACCGGGCCTTTCTCTGGCAGAATGGGGAGATGACGGACCTGGGCACGCTGGGAGGGGTGAACAGTCACGCGGCGGCGATCAATGAAACCGGCGGGATTGTGGGCTGGGCCGAAACGCCGGAGGGCCGCCTTCGGGCCTGCCTGTTCGGGGCCGGAACGAACGTGAATTTGAGTGGGGGTTACCCGAATGACAGTTATGCCGCGGATATCAACGATCACGGGCGGGTGGTTGGCTGGACCGAAACGCCGGTATCCGGCGCGGATCAACCGAGACCCACGGCCGTTCTGTTCGGCGGCAGTCCGATCTTGCAAACCCTGAGCGTCTGGGAGGGCACCCCCATTCGTGGCCGCGCAACCGCCATCAACAACGGAAGCCTCATTGGCGGGTGGACGGGTGACGTCTTATCGATCTGGGGACCTCGGGATCGCGCGGCTTTCTGGGAGGACCTGGACAGTTCGGCCTTCACCCGCTACGGCGACACAGACAGCTACGTCCACGACGTGGATGCGACCGGGAGACTGGTGGGTGAGAGCGGTTTGCCTTACGTCTGGAAGCGCGCCGTAATGTGGTCGGGCACCAATCGACTCAGCCTGGGATCCCTGGCTTTTGGCTCCAGCACCGCGGCCGCGATCAATCAGGCGGGCCAGATTGTGGGCAGTGCCGACGCGTATCGTTTCGGCCTGATCACAAACAAGTTGATTTTTCCCGGCCCCGGCACCGACCCCGACGGACCACCCCCCGAGCCGCAGGTTTACGAAGGGTACGAACTGACCCGTCACGCGTTTCTATGGCAGAACGGCGTGATGTCGGATCTCAACGACCTGATTCCAACCCATTCCGGCTGGGAACTGACGGCGGCCGAATCGATCAATGATGCGGGTCAGATTGTGGGATCGGGTCAATTCAATGGCCAGACTCGCGCATTTCTCCTGACGCCCGTTGCCAATCCGGATCCGATTCCATTCGTTCGATTGATTTCGCCGGCGGATGGCGATTGGGTTTCGGGAGCGGAGATCACGTTGAGCGCCGAGGCAAGCGACGGGGATGGTGAGATTCGGAGAGTTGAATTCTTTGCGCAACGTGTCAGCCGGAGAGACCTCCTCACGGGAGGGATTTCGGTCAATTATCCGAACGGGTCAAGGATTGGCGATTTGCATCCACCCGGCTGGCTTGGCTCGGTGACGAACCAGCCATTCAC
>DATKEE010000590.1:0-2642 GCA_035544555.1 Candidatus Methylomirabilota bacterium | reverse complement strand
CATCGTTCCCGCGCGTTCCGCACAAAATAAATGTCCGCGTCCGACGTCCGGCGATGAATGAAATCCAGTTCCGCGTCCTCAGCCTCCGCACTGAACTGAAAGTCCGGGCCGATACCGCGCGCGTCGAGGATAGCCCGCAACAAACGGCCCCAAACCACCTTTCCCTCGCCATACCGGTTTTCGAACACCGTCACCCCGTCGCAGGCTCCCCACACGGCGTCCGCGATCCGTCGCACCTTGCGATCCCGCGCCTCGCGATCCCCCAGGCCATTCGCGCGCACAGGCCTTGGCCCAACGATGGTGGCCCCCGCCTCCACGAGTTCCGCCAGCTTCTCCAGGACGTCGGGATCCATGTCCTCGCGGTCGGGCAGGATCAGCACTTCGTACCGCATTCCATCGGGCAGAACGAGCCGCCCATCGCTCACACCCATTCGCGTCAACAGCGCCTCCGCGTTGATGACATCATAATCGTGTCCGAAGCCCAGAGAGGGATCGACGTGTTTGGGCGGAACGAAGTTGTATCCTTGATCGCCCGAGTAATAACAGACATCCGCCACAAAGAGTCCTTGCTGGAGCAGGTGGGAACATCGCGCCAGATAATCGAGAAACGCGCCGGCCATGGGCCACCAGACGAGGTTCGGCGTGAGATGCGTGCCGGCCCCATACACCCAGCCGGGCACTCCGGCCTCGGGCGGCTGATGCGATGAGGTATGCCACACGACGTGGTTCATGCCCTCCCCAAAGGCGCGATCGGCCGAAAACTTCAGATCATACGGTCCCGCCGTCCAATGATGAAACCCGGTGAACGCCTCCATGTGCACAAACCGACGCCCATAAACATGCGCCGCGGACGCCGTTTCCTTCACCACCCAAAGCGGACTGTTCGTCAGCCGCCAGGGCCAGAACTCGCCGCGCATTTCGTCGATGGCCGCCAGCGCCTTCAACGCGTCCACCGGCACCTGATGCACGGGTGGACCCGGTCCTCCCGCCTCCGCCTCAACGCCCAGGCCGGCCTGACGCGCCGTTTCACTGGCGGTTCGATAATACGCATCCACCAGGAGATCTCCCATCGTCTTCCGAAAATCGTAGAGAAAATCATCCGTTGTCTCCTGATCCTCGATCACATATCCCGCCAGCGCCGGCAGGAACAACGTCATGTCATAGCCGCGGTATTGGCGAAACTGTTCCAACAGGTCCGGTGTCCAGACCCGTCCGACCACTTCGTAACTGGGCAGATAGAGATGCTTGAGCGCCGTCCGCCGCAGGTCGCCAAACCGCGCCTCGAGCCGCTCGATGAGATGTTCGAGATACCTTCGCGTGACCTCGGCGCTGAAATGATCCGTCGCGAGTCCGTCTGAATTCGGGCTCGGAACCTTCAGGCGTTCCCCCGTGTTCGCGCACACGAAGCGAAGCACGGTCCATCGCCCCGGTGGCGCGTTCCAGACCAGTCGGCCCTCCGCATCCACGCGCGCCGAAACATCCACGATATCCGTGCGCTGTGGAATGACAGGCTCGCTTCCTTCGATGGAACCCGTTCGCGGGAACGCCAGCGCGGCAATCTCATGGAGAACCACGGGACGTCCCCCGGCGTCGCGCGGCGCCTTGGCGGGAATTTCGGGCAAGGGCAGCAGAACATCGATCTCAGCGGGGCCGTCGATCTCGATGGAATTGTGATAAAGCGCCATGCTCGCGTCCCCGGGTTCAACCCACGAAGCGCCCATGTCCCAACTGCTGCAAACGGCGAGTTGAGCGGCCATCCCCAGTTCGTCAGCCTTCTCCAGGATCACGGCCAACTGGTCGAGCCATGCATCGCTCAGAAACGCCGGTCCCGCCGGCGGCAGCGCCGATTCCAGCCCGCGACCGCCCATGTCGAAGATGCACAATCCCCGGACACCCTTGGCCGCCAGTTCCGCCAGTTCACGCCCCACGTGATCGCGGTTCATGTAGCCGTTCAGGAGGAGATAATACGTTGACGGACGCGCATCGTCCGGCGGATTTCGGAAGCCGAGTTCCAACGCGCCCGCTGCAACCGGCGAAGGCTCCTGCGCGGCGGCGGTCAACAGACCCGCGACCAGAACGGCGGCGGTCCAGGCGAGCGCCACGCATTGACTGAATCGTTTCGTCTTCATCATCTTCGTATTCCAGATTCATTCCACAACCGACCCTCCGTAAGCCACTGCGACATCAACTGCCGGAAGGATTGCGTCACCGGATTGTCATGATCCTCGGACCAGACCATGACCAGGGCAACGCTGCGTTTCGGGACCAGCGGGCGAAACCGGATGGGACGGCCGACACCGAGCGCGGCGACGCTGTCGGGAATAATGCCCACGCCCGCGCCGGTTTCAACGTAGGCGAGAACGGTTCCGATCACGCTGGGTGTGTGCGCAATCCGCGGGGTGAACCGCGCGCGCCGGCAGGCCTCGACGATCTCGTCGTGCAAGCCAACCCCTTCACGGCGTGAGAGGATGATCAACCGTTCCTCCGCAAGGTTCCGCCAGTCCACCGTTTTGCGCGACGACAAGCGATGACCTTCCGGCAGCGCGGCCCACAAGGGTTCACTGCGCAGCAGCGTGGCGGAGAGGCCAAGGGCGCGACCGGACAAAATCGGACGGGTCAGTCCCACCGTGAGGCGGCCGCCT
>DATKEE010000589.1:0-3786 GCA_035544555.1 Candidatus Methylomirabilota bacterium | reverse complement strand
ATTCGCAAGGCACCGGCGTGCTCGAAGAAGGAAAGGGCTACAACGAAAATACCATGCTCGATTTCCTCGCAAAGTGGACGCCGAAGAAGGCCGGTTGACTCGACTCAAGCAACGCCACGAGTGGCAAGGACCTCCTCGGTTCTCCGAAGTGGTCGGACTTGCATTGGTCATAGTCAGTGGTAAGTAAGTGACATGAGACTTCCAATGGGCTTCCTGACACTCCTCCTCCTGTGTCCCTTGGGAGCCATGGCCGACGGCAAGGTGTTTCCCGCCACAGCGATGGCGGCGAACGTCACGATCCCGGACCAGCGAGCCCTGATCTGGTGGTCCAACGGTGTGGAACGGCTTGTGATCGAAACACGGTTCACCGGCGACGGCACCGACTTCGCCTGGGTGGTTCCCCTGCCGGCTCAGCCGGTCGTGGAGGAAGCCACCACCGGCCTTTTCCCAACCCTGCAACATCTCTTTCAGCCGGACATCGAGCACCGGGTGAAACGGCATTACCTGGTGTTTCTGGCGGCGATCGGTGCGGGCTATTTGTTGTTATTCGTCAGACCGGAAGGCCGGATGCGCTGGCTCGACGTGGCAGCCTGCGCATTGGTTGCGGCCTGCGTTGGACAGGGCGTCGCGGACCCGTTCGGAACGGCGCTGGTAACAGTCGCCACGTTCAGCGCCATGATCCTGGCCGTGGCTGCGGTTCGTTCGGGAAAAGGTCATTGGCTCGCCGCTCTTGCCATCGCGTTCGTGATCGCGGCCGCTGCATGGATGCTCACTCCGAGTCTCTCCAAGTCCAGAGCGACAGCCGCGGCCGAATCAGCTTTGGACCGCGGTGTCTCCGTCCTTGACCGGCGGCTGGTCGGCATCTTCGAGACCGCCATCATCGCTTCACCCGATCCGAAGGCCCTCCAGGTGTGGCTGCACGAAAGCGGATTCGCGACCTCAACGAACAGCGATCCGGTGATCGAGGAATATGTCCAGGAAGGTTGGGTCTTTGTGGCAACCAAAGTCCGCCGCGACCACACAGGCCGCAATTCGAGCACGCCACACCCGCTGTCGTTTACTTTCAAGACCGAAAAGCCTGTTTATCCCATGCGGTTGACCGGAGTGGATAACGGTCCGTTGCGGGTCGAATTGTATGTATTCGCCCCGGAGCGGGCGAAGGCACGGCATTTCAAGGTCGAGCGCTGCACGCGGCCGGATTATCCCGAGCTGCAACCCTACTGGTCACGCCGGCTGCCGAAGCGCCCCGCTATTGTGCATCCGCTCCTTCGAGAATGGGTGGAGGGTGCTCCCGTTGCGACCAAGCTCACGGCATTACTGACCCCCGCTCGCATGCGCCAGGATGTGTGGATCGAATGGAAGCCTTACGCTGAAAAAAGGAGCCTTCTCTTCAGCCCGGCTGGGGCGTGGACCACAGCGCTGAATTACGCCTCGGGATTTGTCGCCGCGACCCTGTTGCTGGCGGGAATCGGCACGCGCATTGCGGGCACACACCGGCGCCTGCTTCCGAAGTGGAGTGTTTACTCCGTGTTGTTGGGAACGACGCTGGCGGGCGCGGTCTATTGGGCCCTGCCGAAAACTGAAGTGAGGCTGGTGAAAAATCCGTCGGTGGCGACACTAAATGCGCTGTATTACTTTTATTCGTGGTTGAACCACACCGGTGCCGGACTCGACGAGATCCGCACCGAGGCTGACCGCCTATTGGCGGACTCTGCCGATGCCCCCCAGTGGGCGTTCTATGGCGGGAACAGTCATGGGCGGTACACAGAAAACTTCCTGTTGGGCGGGCGGCTTCGGGAAGAGGATTCTCCGGGGAATTACACGCTTCGGCAACAAGGCAACCGGATTGAATTCGTCGCCTATGACGCCCAGGGGACGGAACACGTTTTGGGTGAATTGGAATTGGTTCCGGAAGACACCACGGTTCGTCCGTGACTTCCCGGGCCTGTTTTCCCGGCACTCCTCCCCCTCGTCCTCGGTTTTCGAAAGAGGCCCCCATGTCCTCGCCCTCCGGGAGCACCCAGCCCCCCGCAGCCGGAATTGGCGCGTTAAAGTTGTGGTTGAATTGCTTCCAGACGGCCACGACATCGAAAGCCGGCGATGTCGAGAGGATTATTTCACCGCCCCGGTGCAACTGCTCCCGCAGCCGGCCGTGCAAGCCAGGCAATGGACACCGGTTTGAATGTCCCAACCTTCGAGCCGCGCGGGTGTCACGTCCCAAAGGTAAAGCGGCCTGCCCCCGCCATTGCGGGACACCCGCATCTCCAGCATCTGATTGAAGTCACAGTCGAACACCTCGCCCATCCAGCCAATGCTGATCGTGCTGCGGCACATCAGACCCTCGACCGTCGCCGGGTTGAAATGGTTCGCGAGCAATTCGAGGTATTCGTCCCATTGGCCATGCCGGCGCAGGTCTTCGGCAAACCGCGCGATGGGCTGGTTCGTGATCGTGAACAGTTTGTTGAACACGATGCCGAACTCGCGCTGGAGCGCCTCCTTGTAATCCGCCTCCAGTTCCGCCTGCGGCCCGGGCAGCTTCGCACCGAGCGGATTGTAAACCAGATTCAGCGGCAGTCTCGTGCCATAGCCGACTGCGTTCAGCTTCTTAAGCGCGGAAATGCTTTTCTCGAACACGCCCTCGCCGCGCTGGGCATTCACGTTGTCCGCCGAATAACAGGGCAGCGAGGCCACGACCTCGACTTCGTGCCCCGCCAGATATTCCGGCAGCCAGGCGAACGCCTGCGTCTCGATGATGGTGAGGTTGCTTCGGTCAATCACCTGACAGCCTGCTTCACGCGCCGTCTCGACGAAGTAACGGAAATGCTCGCTCAACTCCGGCGCGCCGCCCGTGATGTCCACCACCGGCGGGCGATGCTCGCGAATCCATTCGCCCACGCGCCGGGCCACACCGGCGGGCATCATTTCGGTCCGCCACGGCGCGGCGTCCACGTGGCAATGGGTGCAGGTCTGGTTGCACTTGCGACCAACGTTGATTTGCAACGTCTGGAGCTGTCCCCGCCGCAGGGTCAGCCGATGCCCGGCCAGTTTGGATTCAAAGCGATTCATGCTTCCAAGGTTGAGAATGCCGGCGTCGCCGGATTATTCCGAAGACACGCTCTCCCTTTAACATTCTGCGCCGGGTCCGCAATCCCATTCCCCGGCGCGGGGTCTCATGCAAGGGCAATGAGTCCCGCGGCGGGGGATAGTCAGACAGTCTCTCAACCCCCCGCCCAATCAGCCCGCGCTCACCGCTGCCAGTCGAGCCAGCGCCGCATGAGTCGTTTCACAAAAGGCGTCAGGCGGGTGCGGTTGTACAGGTCACCCGTCTTGCGGATGGCTTCGGCCTGGGTGGGATACGGATGAATCGTGGCGCCGATGGTTTTAAGACCGAGTCCGCCTTGCATCGCGAGGGTTATCTCGCCAATCATTTCGCCCGCGTGCGCGGCGACGACGGTTGCACCGGCAATTCTGTCCGTGCCCTTGTGAACGTGAACGCGCACGAAGCCTTCCGTTTCGCCGTCGAGAATGGCGCGGTCCACCCCGCTCAACTCCTGCGTGAACGTGTCCACCTCGATGCCCCGGGCCCCGGCGTCCTTCTCGTAAAGACCGACATGCGCGATCTCCGGCGACGTGTAGGTGCACCACGGAATGATGAGTGAACTGGCTTTGGCCTTCAACCCGGGCAATTGTGCAACTGGTGACAAGGCATTCCACCAAATGGTTCGCGCCATGAAATCCGCCGCGTGCGTGAACTGATACGGCGAACAGATGTCGCCGCAGGCATAA
>DATKEE010000588.1:0-7257 GCA_035544555.1 Candidatus Methylomirabilota bacterium | reverse complement strand
CCTTCAAGATGACGGGCCGGTCCGCCCCACCCCGGCCGCATTACCCCATCTGGAGCACCGGGGCGGCGGAAAAAATGGTGGGAGAAGTCACCAGCGGCACGCTCAGCCCGTCGCTCGGCATCGGGGTCGGACTCGGTTATGTGCCCATGGAACTCGCCCGCCCGGGGACGGCAATCCAGATCGAGATCCGCGGCCGGCGCCAGCCCGCCGAGGTGGCCGCCCGTCCGCTCCATCGAAAAGCTGTTTGACCGGAACGCCTCACCCTGACTGAATCCCGCCATGGCAAATGTTCCTTCCGATCTCAGATACGCCAAATCGCACGAGTGGGTTCGCGTGGACGGTGACACCGCCACAATCGGCATCACGGATCACGCCCAACACGAATTGACCGACATCGTGTTCGTCGAACTGCCCGCAAAGGCCCGCAAGGTCAACGCCGGCGAGGCCTGCGCCGTGGTCGAATCGGTCAAGACCGCCAGCGATATCTACGCGCCTGTCGGCGGCGAAGTGATCGAGGTGAACCAGGCGGTGGTGGACAACCCCGCCCTGGTGAACTCCGAACCGTATGGCGGGGGCTGGTTCTTCAAACTGAAACTGGCCAAACCGGACGAAGTCAAAAACCTGCTGACCCCGGAGGACTACACCGCGCAGATCACCTGACGCGCCGCTCCCGCACCCCAGGGTGAATTCCCACGGCCGGCATTCATCGCAAGGCCTCGTCACCATCGCACGGGTCGCTTTCACTCGAGTGGTGCCGGTGTGAAACATCTGAATGTGCTCCACGGCCCCCGGCCCTCGTCCGGCCACAATCGCCCCACCCTTTCATTGAGCATGCTCCACGTCCGTCGCATTGATTCGGTCGATCTTCCGGAACTCGAGCCATATCGCACGCTCAAACGCTCCGAAGAACACCGGCAACGACGCATCTTCGTCGCTCAAGGCGAAAAGGTCGTCCAGCGCCTGCTCGCCAGCCACTTCCGCGTCATCTCCGTCATTCTGACCGAGGACTGGTTCGTGGCACTGCGCCCGCAATTGGACGCCCGACGGGAGGACATCCAGGTCTTTATCGCCTCAAAATCCCTTTTCGAGCCGCTCACCGGACACTCGGTGTACCAGGGCGTGCTGGCCGTGGGACAAATCCCCGTTCCCGAAACGATCCTCAGGCTCCTTCACAAATCCCCGCGCCCACGACTGTTCGCCGCCGTCGAAGGCATTTCGAACGCCGAAAACCTCGGCGTCATCGTGCGCAATTGCGCGGCCTTCGGCGTCCATGGCCTCATCGTCGGCGAAACCTCCAGCAGCCCGTTCCTCCGCCGTTCCGTCCGCAGCTCCATGGGCGCGATCTTTCAACTTCCAACCGCCGAGGTCACATGCCTCGCCGACGCCCTCCTGGAGCTTCGCCATCATGAGGTCCGCGTTCTCGCCGCTCATCCGCGCGCGGATGCCCATTCCCTCTCCAAGGCCGATCTGACGCGTGACTGTTGCGTCGTCTTCGGCGGTGAAGGTCCGGGCATCACGCCTCGAATCCTCGAACTCTGCGACGAGACGGTCGCCGTACCGATGCATGGAACCGTGGATTCCCTCAACGTCGGCAGTGCCTCGGCCGTGTTCCTCTACGAAGCCCGGCGCCAACGCGGCGCCCTCGAAACTGTTCAGCCCAACCGCGACCATCCTCTCCCCATCTGTGAAAACTGAAGAATATCCCCGGCACGAGAAAACCCTCCTCATCCGCCCCGAGTTCCTCAATCACGGGGGCACCCTGTTCGGAGGTTACATGATGCAATGGGCCGACGACATGGCCTACAACGCCGCCTCCCTGGCCTTTCCCGCCGGCAGTTTCGTCACGAAGCTGTTCGGACAGTTCGATTTCACAACACCCGTCGGCGCCGGAGACATCATCAAGATTCACAGCCAGGTGGAGGAGAAGGGAACCACTTCCTGCCGCGTGCGCGTCTGGGCCTCCAATGCCCGTACCCAGGCGGCGGTCTTCCGCACCTTCGCCATCATGGTCAATGTCCGCAATGGCCGGAAAGCCCCCCTCGACGCGCCGGGCTGAAGGCACTTCCAACGCTCAAGCCCCAACCGCCCGCGCCACATCCGGAACCCGGTCCACTCCCTTTCCATTCGACCCCCCAGCCGGCGTGTCCCCGCCGCCGGGCTTTCCCTGGTCCGGGGACACGGGCGAAAGCTCCCGTAACTTCCGGATGATCGGCGGCAATTTTTCCAGCACTTCATCCACCTCTGCCTCCGTATTGTAGCGTCCCAGGCTGAACCTCACGCTTCCCTTGGCGCGCATGGGACTCAGTCCCATCGCCGTCAATACATGGGAGGGTTTCACGGACCCCGTGGTGCAGGCCGAACCGCTCGACGCGCAAATGCCTTCCTGATCCAGCATCATCAGGATGCCTTCCGCCTCCACAAAATCGAACGACAGATTCGTCGTGTTGGGCAGCCGCGGCTCCCGCGCGCCGTTTCGGATCGTGTCCGGAATCTGCTGAAGGATCCGTTTCTCCAACCGATCCCGCATCCGTCGCACGCGCGTGTTCTCCTCGTCCAGATGCGCCATCGCCAGTTCCGCCGCCCGGCCAAACGCGACGATGTGCGGAACATTCTCCGTTCCGCCGCGCCGCCCGCGTTCCTGGTGCCCGCCGATCACATAAGGATGACAACGCACACCCTGGCGGACGTACAGCAGCCCGATGCCTTTCGGCGCATGCAGCTTGTGAGCGGAAAGCGAAAGAAAATCCACGCCCAGCGCCCGGACATCGATCTCCAGTTTGCCCGGCACCTGCACCGCGTCGGTGTGGAACAGCACGCCGCGACTCCGGCAGATCGCCGCGATTTCCTCGACCGGAAACAGAATGCCCGTTTCATTGTTCGCCCACATCACCGAGACGATGGCCGTGTCCGGACGAATGGACTGGTCGAGCCGGTGCACGTCCAGCGACCCGTCGGATTCCACCGGCAGAAAGGTCACGTCATGGCCGCGCGTCCGGAGATACTCTCCAAACTTGATATTGGCCGAATGTTCGACGGCGGTCGTGATGACGTGGCGCTTGTCGGGATTCGACATCAGCGCGCTGTGGATCGCCAAATTGTTGCTCTCCGTCCCGCAACTCGTGAAGACGATCTCCGCCGGATCCGCATGAATCAGCCCGGCCACCTTCTCCCGGGCCGCGGCGAGATGCTTCGCAACGCCACTCCCGAAGGAATACGCGCTCGACGGATTGCCCCAATGCTCGCGTAAAAATGGCAACATCGCGTCCACCACCTCGGGCGCCACCCGCGTCGTCGCGTTGTTGTCGAAATAAATCAAATGCCTGTCTTCCATATCCGGATTCACCTTGCGGTCGTCAGCGTTCCTGACGCCGGCTTCGTCACCCTACAACGGACACCGCGTCGGAATCCAGCCCCCAGACCTTGACCCCCACTATTGACACGCATTGACACAATGTTAACCTACGTAAGTTTATTAACACACTTATGATTAGTGATACATCGAACAAGCCGTTGTCGCACAACGAGATTCTTAAGCAGTCCCGGCCGCATCTCGCGGGTTCCATTGGGACCACCCTCGCCGATTCGTCGGTGGACCGGTTCTCGGACGACGATACGCAGTTTCTCAAGTTCCACGGCATTTATCAGCAGGATGATCGGGATCTGAGGAAGACGGGCAAGCATTACATGTTCATGATTCGGGGTCGCATTCCCGGCGGCGTGGTGCCGCCGGACCAGTATCTCGTCTTCGACCGGCTGGCCTCCGAACATGGGAACAACACATTGCGCATCACCAGCCGTCAGAGTTTCCAGTTTCATGGCGTCGTGAAACAGGGCCTTGGCCCGCTGATGAAAGGCATCAACGACGCGCTCTGCACCACCCTCGCCGCCTGCGGGGACGTCAACCGCAATGTCATGGCGCCCTCCACCCCGGCGACCAGTCCGCTCGTGGAACGCGTTCTGGAAGACGCCCGCCTTCTCTCGCAAGCCCTCCTGCCCTCCACCATGGCTTATCATCAGATCTGGGTGGAAGGCCGGCCGCTCAACCTCGGCCCGGACGAGGAGGAGCGCTTCGTCGATCCTCTCTACGGCCGGACTTACCTTCCGCGGAAATTCAAAACCGCCTTCGCCATCCCGCCTCTCAATGACATCGATGTCCTCACCAATTGCCTCGGGTTCATCGCCATTGGCGACGATAACGGATTGCACGGCTACAATCTCGCGGTCGGCGGCGGGCTTGGCATGAGCCACGGCAACAAGGAAACTTTTCCCCGGGTCGCCGACGTCATCGGCTTCCTCACTCCCGGCCATGTCGAAGCGGTTGCGAAGGCGGTGCTGATGATTCATCGGGATTTCGGGGATCGCACGAATCGCAAACACGCGCGGCTCAAGTACGTGATTGAAGACCGCGGAGTGCCGTGGTTCCGCACGGAACTCGAGCGCCGCATCGGATTCCGCCTCGAACCCCCGCGCCCCTTCCAGTTCACGAAACAGGGCGATCTCTTCGGCTGGCATCGACAGCATGACGGCCGGTGGTTCCTCGGGCTCCATGTCGGGACCGGTCGCATCAAGGACACCGGGACGTGCCGGCTCAAATCCGCCCTGCGCCGGATCGTGGACCAATTCCGCACGGAGGTCCGGCTGACCCCGTCCCAGAACCTCATCCTCGCCAACGTCCCGGAAGCGCAACGCGACGCCATCAACACCCTGCTGGCCGAACACCACGTGCCAGTGGACAACCAGGCTTCGATCCTGCAGCGCGCCTCGATGGCCTGCCCGGCTCTGCCCACCTGCGGACTGGCGCTCGCCGAATCGGAACGCTTTCTCCCCAATCTGCTCGGCGGTCTCGAGTTACTGCTCGAGGAATTGGGGCTGGGCAACGAGGAAATCATCGTCCGCATGACCGGCTGTCCCAACGGTTGCGCCCGCCCGTACATGGCCGAGATTGGTTTCGTCGGCCGCGCGCCGAACAAATACCAGATCCATGTGGGCGGCAATGAGGGCTGCACCCGCCTGAACCGGCTGTTCAAGGAAAACGTGAAGGGCGACCAACTTCTCGATGAACTCCGCCCGCTGTTGACACGCTTCGCGGGCGAACGAATCGAAGGCGAACGTTTCGGCGACTTCTGTGAGCGTGTCCTGTGGAAGGATGCCGCAGTGGCCGCTTGATGCACCAATGCGCGATTCCGGAGGTCCCGCGCCGGCCGATCATTTCGAATCCCGACTCATGCTGACAAAAGACGAACTGCTGACGTTGAACGAGCGCTTTCAAACCGCGCCCACGGGGGAGATCCTCCGCTGGGCCTGGAAGCGCTTCGGGTCACGCGCCGGCATCGGCACCAGTTTCCAGGGGGCCGGACTCGTCATGATGCATCTTGCCCGTGAAAACGGCCTGCAGTTCCCGGTGTTCACCCTCGACACCGGGCTTCTGTTCCCCGAAACGATCGAGTTGAAACAACGACTCGAGAAGTTCTTCGGTTTCCCCATCGAATCCATCGAGCCGGACCTGACCGTCGAGGAGCAGGCCGCCACGCAGGGACCCGAACTCTGGAAGACCAACCCCGACCTTTGCTGCACTGTTCGCAAGGTGCTGCCGCTCCAGAGCCGGCTCGCCGGACTCGATTGCTGGATCACCGGCCTCCGCCGACAGCAGTCGCAGACCCGCGCCGACATCGGGATCGTCGAGTTGTATGTTTTCGATGAGTCCACCGGTCGCGACATCATCAAACTCAACCCGATGGCCAACTGGTCGCGTGAGGACGTCTGGAAATACATCCAGGACCACAAGATCCCCTACAACCCGCTCCATGACCGCGGCTACCGCTCGATCGGCTGCCAGCCCTGCACCGCAAAAGCGGGCGAAGGCGGCGACGAACGCGCGGGCCGCTGGATCGGCTTCAACAAGGTCGAATGCGGCATCCACACCTTCCTTCCCAGGAAGGTTGACTTTCAAATCTGACAGACACCATGGATTACCTATCCCGGCTGGAAAACCAAAGCATCTACATCCTGCGCGAGGCGTTCAACAAGTTCGAGAACCTGGCCATGCTCTGGAGCATCGGCAAGGATTCCACCGTCCTGCTCTGGCTCGCCCGCAAGGCCTTCCTGGGCCATGTCCCCTTCCCGCTGGTCCACGTCGATACCACCTACAAGATCCCCTCCATGATCGAATACCGCGATCAACTGGTCCGCGACTGGAAACTCGATCTGGTCGTCGGCAAAAACGAGGAGGTCCTCCAAAGCGGCGAAACCTACCCCAACGGCCGCGCCACCCGCGTCCAATGCTGCGGCACCCTCAAGAAGGACGGCCTCAAACAGGTCCTCGACAAGCATCACTTCACCGGCGTCATCGTCGGCGTCCGTCGCGACGAGGAACCCACCCGCGCCAAGGAACGCTACTTCAGCCCGCGCGACAAAAACATGGAATGGAACGTCGAGGATCAGCCCCCCGAGTTGTGGGACCAGTTCAAGACCGACTTTGACAAGGACACCCACATCCGCATCCATCCCCTGCTCCACTGGACCGAGCTGAACATCTGGGAATACATCGAGCGGGAAAACATCCCTGTCATCCCCCTCTACTTCGCCAACGAGAAGGGCGAGCGCTACCGCAGCCTCGGGTGCGCCCCCTGCACCTTCCCGATCAAGTCCAACGCCCGCACGGTCGGCGAAATCATCGAGGAACTGCGCCACACCCGAAGCTCCGAACGTTCCGGCCGCGCCCAGGACAAGGAAAGCGAGGACGCCTTCGAGAAACTCCGCCGCGACGGCTACATGTGAATCTCAAATCTCAAATTTGAAATCTCAAATCTCAAATCACTCCATGCCCCCCAGCGAACAGCTCAAGATCGTCATCGTCGGCCACGTCGATCATGGCAAGTCCACCTTCGTCGGACGCCTGTTCCACGACACCGGTTCCCTGCCCGAGGGCAAGCTGGAGCAACTCCAAAAGGTGGCCGAACGCCGCGGGGTCCCCTTCGAGTGGGCCAACCTGATGGACGCCCTCCAGTCCGAGCGGGACCAGAACATCACCATCGACACCGCCCAGATCTGGTTTCAAACCCTCAAACGCCAGTACGTCATCATCGACGCCCCCGGCCACAAGGAATTCCTCAAGAACATGATCACCGGCGCCGCCAATGCCGAGGCCGCGCTGCTGTTGATCGACGCCCACGAAGGGGTGCAGGAAAACTCCCGCCGCCACGGCTACCTGCTCAACCTGCTGGGCATCCGCCAGATCGTGGTCCTGGTCAACAAGAT
>DATKEE010000587.1:0-4798 GCA_035544555.1 Candidatus Methylomirabilota bacterium | reverse complement strand
GAAGAGTGATTGAGAAGGGAGAGGAAGTAGGGGGCGGGGTTGTTGAGGGTGATTTGCAGCGTGCGATCGTTCACGGCCGTCGCGCCCACCTCGGAAAAGTCGGTGATCTCGCCTTTGTTATAGGCCTCTGCGTTCTTCATGACGAAGAGCATGTAGGCGTACTCGCCGGCGAGGGTTGGCGTCAGAATGCGTTTGAAGGAATTGACGAAGTCAAGGGCGGTGACGGGGTCGCCGTTGGACCACCGGGCATCCTCGCGGAAGTGGAAGGTGTAAACCGTTTCGTCCTCCGAGATGTCCCAGCGTTCCGCCACCCCGGGCACAGGCGTCAGATCGGTGGGATCCTCGGAGACGAGGCCTTCGAGCAGGGCGACGATGATGTTGTGCTCCGGAACGCCGGTGACGGTGTGGGGGTCGAGGTTTTGCGGTTCGCTGCCGTTGGCGAGATGGAGGATTTGCTCGCGGTTGCCGATTTCCACGCGCGTTTCACGGGAACCGCAGGCGGTGAGGGCGAGGGAAGCGGCCAGGATCAGGCAGCACCAGGCGGGATGTCGGTGGAATGATTTCATGTCGGGCTATGCGGCTATTGACGGGCAATATCGCGGGGAATTCACGGACGTCCAATCCGTGTTCACGGGGAGGCGGCGGTCCGGTCGGGGGGCCGGATCCCCAGGTTTTCCAGGAACGGTTCGAGGCGGCGTTCGCGGCCGAGGAATCTGCGGATGGAGATGTTCGCGTCGCGCGAGCCTCCCGGCGCGTAGATTTCGTCGCGCAACTTCCGCCCGGCGTCGCTGTCGAAGTAACGATCCGGCGCGTTCTCGAACACCGTCGCCATGTCCGCGGAGATCGCGTCGGCCCACGCGTAGCCGTAATAGCCGGCATCATACCCCATGAGATGGCCGAAGTAGGCGACGAACGCGGAATTTTCGGGCACGGGGAAAAACACGTCGGCCAGGATGCGATTGGAGAGCGCGACGGAATCCTTTTGATTGGCGCCGGTGACGTCGGTGTGGAGGGCGAGATCGAGCAGGGCAAAGGAGAGCTGGCGGCGATAAAATGTGCCGATGGTGGCGAGTTTGGCCTCTTCGAGGCGGTCGAGGATTTCCGCGGGGATCTTGCGGTCCGGATCCTCGTAATGGGCGGCGAAACTGTCGAGCACCTGTTTGTCCCAGACCCAGTTCTCGAGCATCTGGGAGGGTGCCTCGACGAAGTCGCGCGGGACGCTGGTGCCCGAGAACCGCGAATAATCGGCGCGGGTGAGGAGGGAATGCAGAACGTGGCCAAACTCATGGAACAACGTCTCGACCTCCTGATGGGAGAGCAGGGAGGGCATGTCGCCGGAGGGCGGGGGGAAGTTGCAGACGAGGGAGACGGTGGGGCGTTGATAGCGGCCGTCGGGGAGGCGCTTGCCCTGGATGATGCCGAACTGGGCGAAGTGGTTGTATTTGCCCTCGCGGGGGAACATGTCGAGGTAGAAGCAGCCCAGCGGTTCTCCGGTCCGCGCGTCGGAGACCACATGAAGCTGGAGGCTGTCGGTCCATTTGTAGGGCGCCTCGACGCGGGTGATGTCGAGGCCGAAAAGGCGTTGATAGATGTCGAACATTCCATCAAGGGTCTGTTCGTAGGGGAACCAGGCGCGGAGCTGTTCGGCATCGACGGTGTATTTCTCCTTCTTGAGCTGATTGGAGTAATAGCGCCAGTCCCAGAGCCGGATTTGGGCGTCCGGATCGCCGGTGTGCCTGGCCTTGAGCTTCCGGAATTCCTCAATCTCGGCGTCGAATTTCGGCTGGAGGCCGGCGACCAGTTCCTCGACGAAATCGCGGGCGGTGCGGGCGGTCTTCGCCATTTTGGGTTCGATGCGGTAATCGGCCCAGGAGTCGTACCCGAGTTTGCGGGCGATGGTGTCGCGGAGTTCCACGATCTGCTGGAGGAGGGAAGTGTTCCCGTCCATGGCGAGGCTGTAGCGGGCGGTCTTGAGCCGTTTGCGGGTGGCTTCGTGGCCGGCGTTCTCCATCACCATGATGAAGTGAAAGGTGATGTTGGCCATGACCGTGTATTCGTCGTCGCCGGTCTTGATGCCCTCGCCGCTCAGAAAACTTTCCGGAACGCCTTCGAGGTCCGCGCGTGTGAATTTCAGCGGCAACTGGGCGGCGGTGATGTTGGATTGGAAATCGGTTTCCAGGTTCGACAATTCCTTGCGCAGACGTTCGACCTCGTCGCGCTCGGGTTTGGGCAGGGCGAGGCCGGCCCGGCGATAATCGCGCAATGTTTCCTCGAAGAGTTTCAGGGATTCGCCTTCGAGCGTGGGCTGGGTCGCGGCGTAAGCCTGGACGGCGGCATGGACGTCTTCCCGATAATCGAGACCCACCGCCCATTCCTGGAAGACCTTGATCATGTCGGTGGCGGCGTCGCGGATTTCGGCGTTCTCGCTGGATTCCTTGAGCAGATAGACGCGATTGGCGACGGTGCCGGCCTGGTAACCGATGTCATCGAGCGCCTTGATGGTGTTGTCGAAGTTGACTTCGTCCGGCGCCAGTTGGCCGACGAGGTCGAGGGCGCGTTCCGCGGTGGTGATGGCATTGGTGATGGATGTCCTGACCTCCTCCGCGGTCGTTTCAAACCCGGGCAGGGCGAGAACGCTGTTGAAGTCGCCGGCGCGCTGCTGGAACTCGCTGAACGTGGGTTCCGCGGAGCGGGAGGATTGGGAGGAGAGACAGCCGGAGAGCGGGGCGATGAGGAAAACCGCCAGGGGGACGAGGAGGAGTTGCCGGGCTGGGCTGATGTTCTTCATGTCAGGCTGAATTGTGAATGGACCGCGACATGGTAACCATTTCCGGCGACGTGGCAACCTTGGAGCACGGGCGGATGGGTCGGATGGGACCGATGGAAACCTCCTTCGCGCTTTCCAGTGGGGGGCGCATGGGTTAAGAGAGGCGCCACTGATTCAACCCCGCCCGCATGCCGCTGCTGCAAATCAATGATCTGACCCTGGAGTTTGGCCGGGAGGAACGAAGGTTCCGCGCCGTGGACGGGATTTCCCTGACGATTGAAGCGGGCGAAACGGTGTGCCTGGTTGGTGAAAGCGGTTCGGGCAAGAGCGTGACCGCGCTGTCGATCGCGCGCTTGATTCCGTCGCCGCCCGCGACTTACACGGGGGGCGAGATCCGGTTGGGCGGCCGGGACGTGCTGCGGATGTCGGGACGCGAATTGCGCGGGATTCGCGGGGGCGTGGTGAGTTATGTGTTTCAGGATCCGGCGGCCTCGCTGAACCCGGTGTTCCGGGTGGGACGGCAGATTCGGGAGACGCTGAAATTGCATCGCCCGCGGGCGGCCACCGACGCGGAGGTCATCCGGTTGTTGTCGCTGGTGGGGATTCCCGCGCCGGAATCGCGGCTGCACGATTATCCGCACCAGATGTCGGGCGGGATGCAACAGCGGGTGATGATTGCCATGGCGTTGGCGTCGGAGCCGAAGTTGTTGGTGGCGGACGAACCCACCACGGCGCTGGACGTCACGATCCAGGCGCAGATTCTGGATTTGCTGCGGGATTTGAAGTCGCGTCTGGGAATGAGCATGCTGTTGATCACGCACAATCTCGCGCTGGTGCGGGACGTGGCGGACCAGGTGGCGGTGATGTATGCCGGGCAGATCGTGGAACGGGGACCCGCGCGGGAACTGGTCGCGAAACCGCTGCATCCCTACACGCGCGCGCTGATCGACGCGGTGCCCCGCCTGGGCCACGCCGGGGAGCGGATGCGGGTAATTCCAGGGACGGTGCCTTCGCCCGGCCGGGTTCCTTCCGGGTGCCGGTTTCATCCGCGTTGCGACATCGCCCGGCCGGAATGCGCGGCAACTCCTCCGGCATTGGCGGAGGCGCGACCGGGACGATGGGTGCGCTGCCCGTATTGGGCGGACGTTGCGGCTCCGGCCGTGAAGGAAGGCATGGCTCGAAGATGAGAACCCAGCCGACAGATGTGACAGAGACGGCAAGGCAGGCGGCCGGGTGTTGGCCAGCCCGGCGGTTCGCGGGGGCGGATGAGGGCTTCGAAGGGGCGAGGGACGAGGGGCGAGGTTGGCCAAACCGGCGGTTCGCCGGTGCGGATGAGGAGGGATGCGAATGACCCGGCCATTGTTACGGGTCGAGGGGTTGAAGGTGTATTTCCCGGTGCGGCAACGGTTGTTTGGCCGGACGAAGGCGTGGCTGAAGGCGGTGGATGGCGTCAGTTTTGACATCGAGGCGGGGGAGACACTGGGTCTGGTGGGCGAGAGCGGTTGCGGGAAGACCACGCTGGGGCGGACGATTGTGAAATTGATCGAGCCGACGGAAGGGCGGATCGAGTTCGAGGGCGGGGACATCGCGGGGTTGAAGGGCGGTGAACTGCGCGCGCGACGCCGGCGGTTGCAGATGATTTTTCAGGATCCCTACGGGTCGCTGGATCCGCGGATGACAGTCGAACAAATCATCGGGGAGGCGCTGGACATTCATCGATTGGTGGACGGGAGCGGGGCCCGGGGGCGGCGCGTGAGGGAACTGCTGGAGGCGGTGGGGTTGAGCGCAGCGCACGCGGAGCGGTATCCGCACGAGTTCAGCGGCGGGCAGCGGCAGCGGATCGGGATCGCGCGGGCGCTGGCGGTGGAGCCGCGGTTGATCGTGTGCGACGAGCCGGTTAGCGCGCTCGACGTGTCGATCCAGGCGCAGATCGTCAATCTGCTGCAGGACCTTCAACGGGATCGGGGGATCGCGTTTCTGTTCATCGCGCACGATCTCGCGGTGGTGGAGCACATCAGCCGGCGGGTGATG
>DATKEE010000586.1:0-5038 GCA_035544555.1 Candidatus Methylomirabilota bacterium | reverse complement strand
ACGGGCCTTGTCCCCCGCCGACTCTGACGCGCGGAATGTCTGGCACCCCGCGCCCACAATCAATACCCCGCTCAAAAGGGTCGCAAGAAGGCCGGACCTCCACATTGACTTGCGTGATGCTTTATGGATCAAGGTCGAACTCGCCCTCACCGCCGTCTTCGCGTAGAACGGAACGCCGGTCTCCGACCCGGCGCGATTCCTCACATTCGTAACGAGCCGGGTCGGAGACCGGCGTTCCGATGCCTTCGCCTTCATTCGTGAATTCGTGTCCATTCGCGCTCCTCTTTCCCTCATCCGCACCCATCCGCGCGCATCCGCGGTCTTCTCTCTCCCCATCCGCGTCCATCCGCGTCCATCCGCGGTCCTCCTTCCCCCTTCCGTTCATCCGTGGTTTCTCAACGATCCGACTCATCTCGGAAGCTGCGGGGAACTCACAGCGCCGCGCGGAGAATCGCGGCCAGTTCCTCCTCCGTCAGTGAAATGGGATTCCCCTTCATGCTGCTGGCTCGCGCGGCCTTCTCCACAATCGCCGGCACTTCCCCCTCCGTGATTTGAAACCGGCGCAACGGCTCGATCCCAATCCTCCGCCCCAACTCCTCAACCCATCGCACCCCGTCGTCGGCCGTGGCGTCAACACGGCCCGTCAGCAGGCGCGCGATCTCCGCAAATCTCTCCAGGGCCTCATGCGATGGCTCCCGCTGGCGCAACGCGGTCACATTCGCGCGCATCGCGTGTGGTAGAAGCACCGCGCAGACCGCCCCGTGCGGCGCGGGAAACATCCCTCCAATCGGCGCCGCGAACCCATGCACCGCGCCCAGCCCGGCATTCGCCAGTGCCAGCCCCCCGAACAAACTGGCGAGCGCCATGTCCTCCCGCGCCGTGGGATCCTCGCCCCGCCGAACCGCGCGCTCCAGCGACCTTGCCGCCCGTCGGAGACCTTCGCGGCAGATCGCGTCCGTAAATGGATTCGACCGGCACGAGACATACGGCTCGATCAACTGCGTCAGCGCGTCCATGCCCGTCGTCGAGGTGATTCCAGCCGGCAATCCATGCGTCAACGCCGGATCGACCAGCGCCACGCGCGGCAGCATCAGCGGACTGCGCAGACTCACCTTCACCCGATGCTCCGGCGACGCGAGCACCGCGTTGCGGGTGACCTCGGCGCCCGTGCCGGCGGTCGTGGGAATGGCAATGCAAGGCAACGGCGCCTTCGCCAACGGTCTTCCCATGCCGATCACCTCGAGGTAGTCCAGAGAGTCTCCTTCATTCGTCACCAGCGCGGCAATGGCCTTGCCCGCATCCAGGGCGCTGCCGCCGCCAAACCCGATCACCAACTCCGCTCCAAACCGGCGCGCCTTCACCACCGCGCGCGACACCTCCCCAATCGTGGGCTCGCCCTCGATGGGAGAAAGTTCAAAGACGATTCCAGTTCCCTTGAGCGAGTCCAGCAGGGGCGCCGCGCGCTCCGGATTGCGACCGGTCACGACCCACGCGCGCGCGCCCATCGATTTCGACAGATTACCCGCCTCGCGAATCTGGCCCGCTCCGAAAACAATTCGCGTGGCCGTCGCGAATTCGAACGACACAGGATCAGCTCCAGGCATCGTCATTGGGATGAACATTCGCGAATTTCACGCTGGTTCTCGGTTCGGCCATCATCGACGCCACCGTGTCCCGCCAGGTCTGGTAATGGGCGGTTTCCTTGTGCCTCACCGGGGCCTCCTCCGAACGATACACCTCCACCAGCACAAACCGCGTCGGGTCGTCGAGTTGTTGCGCGACATCGAAGCGGACGATGCCGGGTTCCTTCAAACTGGCCCGCGCGTTCTCCAGCGTGGCCCGCCGGAACGCCTCCACCAGTTCCGGTTTTACGCGAACATGAACATGAACAATCAGCATGCGGCTCTCCTGGGTTGATTCCCTTCAATCACGTCGATTCAAACAATTCCAACTGCGCTCCCGCGGGACGACGAAACCCGGCGATTGAAAGCTCCGGATGACTCCGATTCAATCCCGCCCGCCGGCGCGCCACGTCGAACATCCGCTCGATCTGATCGGCAAACACACCCTCCCCCCGCATTCGCGAACCGAATCGCGCGTCGTTCATCCGGCCGCCACGCACCGCGCGGATGCGTTGCAGCACATTCTCCTTGCGCGCGGGAAAATGACGCTCGAGCCATTCTTCGAACAGCGCCGACACCCCGTGCGGCAATCGCAACGTCACATACCCCGCGCTGACCGCGCCCGCCGCCGCCGCCGCGTCGAGCACAGCCGGAATCTCCGTGTCGTTCAGCCCCGGAATCACCGGCGCCATCAACACTCCGACCGGCACCCCCGCGCCGGCAAGCTTGCGAATGGCCGCCAATCGCGCGGCCGGCGGCGACGTTCGCGGCTCCATCACACGCCGCAGATCCGTGTCGAGCGACGTGATGGACAGGAACACGGCGACGCAACGGTGGCAGGCGAGTTCGGCGAGGACATCGAGATCCCGCGTAACCAGATGGTTCTTGGTCACAATCCCCACGGGATTTCGAAATTCCGCCAGCACTTCGAGACAGCGCCGCGTCAATTTGAGCCGTCGCTCGACCGGTTGATACGGGTCGGTCACCCCGCTCAACGCCAGCGCCTGCGGTTTCCATCGGCGCGCCGACAATTCCCGCCGCAACAATTCCGGTGCATCCTCCTTCACCAGAATGCGGGTCTCGAAATCCAGTCCGGCCGAGAATCCAAGATACTCGTGCGTGGGCCTCGCGTAGCAATAAACGCAACCGTGCTCGCAACCGCGGTAGGGATTGATGCTGGCGTCAAACCCGATGTCCGGACTGTCATTGTAATTGATGAACGTCGCCGAGTGATCCTTGTAAAACCGCGTTTGTGGCGCCGAATCGTCCTCCGGGTTCCAATCCTCGTTCCGTTCGAGCCGGATTTCCTCGAATCGATTGGGCGGATTCGACACCGCGCCGCGAGCCGGCAACGGCCGTTTTCCGGAAGAAGCATCCATGGCTGTGGAGGAGTTCGAATCCATGATTGCCTACTGTGGACCGGGCATTGCCGGCATACAAGCCGTCCCGCATCCGCACCCATCCGCGCCCATCCGTGGTCTTCTATCTCCCCAGCCGCGCCCATCCGCGGTTCTCTTTCCCCCATCCCCGTCCACAAGGAACAACAGGGAAACGATCCCGATTGCGATACCGATACCGATACCGACAATCATTCGTTGATCCTCGGTCATCCGAAATCCGTGGTCTTCTCTCTCCCCTCATCCGCGCCCATCCGCGTCCATCCGCGGTCCTCTTTCCCTCTTCAGCATCCATCCGCGGTTTTCATCGCGGTTCAATATCCACGGTACCCGTCCCTTCAAAAACGGTCCGCCCGCGCGGGATCCATCAGTCGCAACATCTCCTCGTCCGGCCCCCCGCCGAACTGCTCCCAATAACGCGCCTTGAACGGATTGATCTCCGGTCCCACCGCGTCCTCGTTCACCAGCATCGGCTGAACCGTCCTCCACCACTCGTCGTAGGCCGCGCGCAGTTCCGCAACCACCCCGGGATGCCGGTCGATCACATTCATCGTCTCGCCGGGATCCGACTCCAGATCGTAGAGTTCCTGATTGTTCACCAGCGAAAACCGGTTGTTCCGGATCGCGCAGTTGCGATGCTTGGATTCCGCCGCCTGCCCCCGTTTCCAGCGCCCCTGATGCGTCACCAGCGTCCGATCTTCCCAGCCGACCCCGGGATCACGCAGCAACGGCAGCAGACTGCGACCTTCGATCTGTTGTTTCACCTTCTCATCCAGCGATGCCCCGGTGATGGCCACCAGCGTCGGCAGCACATCGATGTGCGCCGTCAGCGCGGGACAATCCACGCCGCCCTCGAAAGTCCCGGGCCAGCGCCAGAAGGACGGGACCCGATGTCCCCCCTGATAAACCGCTCCCTTGCCTCCGCGCATTCCGGCGCTGTAAAGCCGCGTGTGCGTCCCGCCGTTGTCTGTCAGGAAGATCAGCAATGTATCCCGCTCGATCCCCCATTCCTTCAACTTCGCCATCAATCGGCCCACGTTGTCGTCGATGTTCGTGATCATCGAGTAATACGCCACGTCGCCCTCCTTCAACGTCTGCCCGTTCAACTCCCGTCCCTCGTAAAAAGCGTCATACTCGGGCCCCGGACTGATCAAGGGCGAGTGCGGGGTATTTGGGGTGATATAGGCGAAGAACGGTCCGTCCCGCTGTTGTTGCTCGTTCATCCACGCGATCGCCCGGCCGAAAAAGACATCCGTGCAATAACCCTCCGTTTTGACGAACCGGCCATTGTGGAGAATGGCGGGATTGAAATAGGAATTGCCGGGCGCATCACCGCAGCTTCCCGGATAAGTCTGACCAATCCCGCCGGCTCCATGAATGAACACCTCGTCGAACCCGCGCCGATCCGGTTGATACGCCGCCTCATCGCCCAGATGCCACTTGCCGAAAATGCCGGTGGCATAGCCGGCGGATCGAAGCACTTCGGCAAGTGTCACAGCGTCGGGCGTCAATCGTTCCCGTTCGAGAATCGTGTGAGTGACGCCGTTCTTGAACTCGTGCCTCCCGGTGAGCAGCGCGGCCCTCGTGGGCGCGCACGTCGGACTGACATGAAAATCGGTGAACCGCACACTCTCGGAATGGAGCTGGTCGAGATGCGGCGTCCGGATGAGCGGATTGCCGTGACACGCGAGATCTCCGTACCCCTGGTCATCCGTCATCACCAGGATGATGTTCGGACGTTCCGCCCCGAACAGGCCGCCGGCGACCGGCAACAACACGACGACACAGACCGCGGCCATCATCAATCGGATCCAACGCGGACCGCAAATGCGTCGCGTGCTTGCTCCCAATGCAATTGAAGCGGCATGGGGGTGTGGAGCGGGAGACTTGGGGATCGGGGGCTTCATGGTGGGAACGACTTTGACACAACCCATGCCCGTTCGTCACTCCCGGATCACGCCCGGGATGGAATATCAGAGCGTGTTTCAGAAACCCCCGGTTGGGTGTCCCGCCTTCAGG
>DATKEE010000585.1:0-10427 GCA_035544555.1 Candidatus Methylomirabilota bacterium | reverse complement strand
ACAAGGCTTTCACATTTTCCTCCATGAGGCTGCCGTGACAGGAGCATGAGGCAGCTTCAATGCGGGTCCCCGACGGGGTGGAGGGGGGCCTGTTTGGTTTTGCGGAGGGCTTGCTGTTGCTGGAACAGGGAGCGGCGTTGTTCGTCCTGAAGTTCGTCGGCCGTGAGCTGGCGGGTGAGGATGGCGAGCTGGCGGTCGAGGAATTGATTCCTCAGGCGGGTCAGGAGATCCAGCAATTGCCGGCCGGGATCCGGCAGGGAACGATCCTCGGTGACAGCCTCGGTGATCAGGCCGCGCGCCATATCGTCCTCCTCGAGGGCGGAGAGGAGGCCCGGCACGCCAGTCCATGAATTCTCGCTTTCCGCGCGGACTCGAAGCACGAGGATCGTGCGGACGGTGTCGTTCGAGATCCATCGGGGGTCGAGATGTTCGGCGACGAATGGGGCCTGGTCGTCGTGGAGGAGCGCCAGCTTGAGCAGCCAGAATTCCTGTGAGGGGGGGCGTGGGCGTTCTTCCTGCGCTTCAGATTCCTCCTCCTCTCCGCGCCGGGCGGCGTGGGTGGGGTGGGACATTAGTTTCTTGAATTCGATGCGGACGGATTCCGGTGAGACGCCCAGGTGGAGGGCGGTTTTCTGCGCGTATTTATCGACCAGCATCTGGTTGCCGGTCTTGTGAACGGCTTCGGCCATCTCCCGAAGAATGGCGACACGTCCCTTGTCGGTGCCGGCATCGTGAGCGGCGCACAGGGCCTTGAGCTGGAAATCGAAGAAGCCTTCCGCCGACTCGATCATCTTTTGGAAGGAATCACCGCCGAATTCGCGGATGAAGCTGTCGGGATCGTGCGGGGCTGGAATGGTGGCCACGCGAACGGCCAGGCCGGAGGCGAGGAGGGCGTCGAGGGAACGGGTGGCCGCCTTCTGGCCGGCGGTGTCGGAATCGAAGCACAGGACGACCTCATCGACGTAGCGTTTGAGGATGCGTGTCTGTTCGGCGGTGAGGGCGGTTCCCTGGGGGGCGACGACGTTGCGGACGCCGGCGGAGTGACAGGCGATGAGGTCGAGCTGGCCTTCGCAGATCACAGCGAAGCCGGCATCGAGGAGGGCGCGTTTGGCCTTGTCGAGGCCGAAGATGACGCGGCCCTTGGTGAACAGCGGGGTTTCGGGGGAGTTGACGTATTTGGCGGTTTTCTCTTCGCCGGTGAGGATGCGCCCGCTGAAGCCGATGACCCGGCCCTGTTCGTCGCAGATGGGGAACATGAGGCGTCCGCGGAAACGGTCGTAATAGCCGTCGGAACGTTCGCGGCGGATGATGAGGCCGGCTTTCTCGACCGTGGCGGCGTCGTGGTCTTTGGCGCGGGCCCAGTTGACGGTGTCGTCCCAGGCGTCGGGGGCGTAGCCGAGGCGGAATTCGGCGATGGCGGATTGCGAGACGCCGCGTTTGGCGAGGTAGTCGCGGGCGATTTCGCCGGCGGCGTCGTGGGTCAGGCAGGCGTGCCAGCGCTGGGTGATTTGTTCGTGGATGGCGAGGAGGGTGTCTTTGAGGTGGCGGGCGTGTTCCTGGCCGGGGGAGGAGTCGAACTCGATGGGGATGCGGGCGCGTTCCGCGAGACGGCGGACGGCTTCGATGAAGGAGAGGTTTTCGTATTCCTTGACGAAGGTGAAGACGCTGCCGCCTTTATGGCAGCCAAAGCAATGAAAAGTCTGGCGGTGGGGACTGACGTTGAAACTGGGGGTCTTTTCCTTGTGGAAGGGGCAGAGCGCCGTGAAGTTCGCGCCGGCGCGTTTCAGCGGGACGAAGGAGCCGATGACATCGACGATGTCATTGGCGGCGCGGATTTGTTCGAGTGTGGCCGGAGCGATCAGAGGGCCGCAGCATAATGCCGCGGGTCACTTCGGTTCAATGATTTCGCGAATGGTGCGTTCGCGGGAGCGGGCGACGCCTTCGTGGCGGCCGCGGGAGGTGCTGCCGGAGGTGGTGGGCTCGATCATGACCGGCCAGAGGTATTGCCGGGTGAGATTGCCGGTGAAGGAGCGTTCGAAGATGTCGCGTTGGAGGGTGCCGTGAGTGGGGAAGGAGATGTCTCCGAAGTTCTCCTGCTGGCTGCGTTTCTGGGCGGCGATCTGGCCGTCGGAGATCTTCTTCGCGTTGATGATGGAGAGACTGAGCAGAAGGATGCAGAGGAAGCGGATGGTGCCGGCGGCCATGCCGAGGTAGTATTCCGATCTTCCAAAAGTGTCGCTGCCGGCCATCTTTTCGCCCATGCCGCGTTTGAGGGTGACGAAGAGGGCCTTGATCAGCAGGGCGATTCCGGCATAGGCGAGCAGGTAGGAGGAGAGGAGGCCGAAGCCGGTGAAACCGGAAATCATCTGGCCGGGGACCGCGTAGAAAAGTCCGGCGGCAAGGATGATCGTGATCCACTGCACCAGGTCGAGCATCTCCAGGGACATGCCGCGTTTGCGACCGCGCACGATGCCGAAGAGCACCATGATGATGGTGACGAAGTCAAACCAACCCAATCGGATGTCATCGAGGCTCATATATGCAAAACATGGGGCTGGCCCGGGAGTCGGGAGCCGGTGAACGGCGATAATGTGGGGAATCTCACCGGGGCAGCCTTAAAACTTTCAACAAGACGGGAAAGGCGCGCAATTCATGTGCCGAAAGGCGGGTATAACAGGTGAAGGTCGAAATGCATGGAATATGCCTGACAGCGTGTGGCTTGGGTGTGGTGAATCGGGGGTGAAAGGGCTCGGGTGAATTGCAAGTTTGTCAACCCGCGGAGGAGGCTTGTCCTGTTCCCGTGCAGGAGTGCCAGGCGGATGTTTGGGGAGGTCGCGCCCGGCGCCGGGGCGAAGGGGCGCCTACTCGGGACGGGAGTTTCGGCGTGTGCCGCCGCGGGTGCGGAGTTCGTTCAACTGGCCGACCACGTCGTTGTAGTTCGTGGCGAGTTCGTTGAACTTGAGCACGGCGGCGTTGAGTTCATCGGCCAGTTCGCGAATGTGCCGGCTGGCCTCCTGGAGCCGTTGGTCGCGCTCGGCAACCGCCTCGGTCCATTGGGCGACGCTTTCCTTGAGCTGATCCCGTTCGTCGGTGAGCTGGTCCACGTTGTTTTCGGCGACGTTCAGCCGGGCGGACGTCTCGTTCAGGGCGGTTTTGGCGGCTGATAATTGTTCGCGGAAATGATCGAGATCGGCGGCGTAACCCTTGAGGGTCTTCTCCTGCTCATCGAGGCGCGTGGATTGATCGATGCGGATTTGCTCGAGGCGGTTGATCTCGAGGTGGGCCTGGCGGTTGGCCGTCCATTGGAACACGCAGAGCACGGCCAGGGCGAGAACGCCGATCAGGTTGGCGACGTGCAGCAACCGGTTCATGGGGCTGCAATCGGGTGGCGTTCCGACGCGGGCGGCTCGCCGATTTCAAAGGCGACATTCCGGATGCCGGCGGAGCGGATCAGGTCGAGGACGCGGATGATGTCACCGTGGCGGGCGTCGGCGTCGCCGCTGAGGAGGACGCGGAGGTTGTCGTTGGTCTGGTGTCTGGCGGCGAGGGAGAGGACGAGTTCGTTATGGCCGATGGGCTGGCGGTCGAGGTAGGCGAGCCCGGCCGGGTCCACGGAGATGGAGAGGAGATTGGGGTCGGAGTCCGAGGCGGCGGTGGTGGCGGTGGGGAGGTTGAGGGGGACGGCCTTGAGTTTGACCATGCTGAGGCTCACCAGCATGAAGGCGGCGAGCAGGAAGAACATGATGTCGATCAAGGGAATGATCTCGATGCGCGCCTCGGTTTCCGGCGTGAGTTTGGAGCCCAGCTTGACCGGCATGAGGGATCAGGGGTTGAAGGCGGGTTCGGGCAGGGGCTGCTCGCGGGCGGAGCGGACGGCGCGCGCGCGGGCGAATTCCTCGAGGTCATGGCCGTGGTGGCGGGCGGATTCGACGAGGAGTTCGACGTGATTGATGGTGCGTTCGAGGCGGGAGCGGAGGTGGCTGAGGCGGCGGTTGAAATAGTTGAACGGCAGGAGGCAGAGGATGGCGATGCCGAGCCCGCAGGCGGTGGCGATGAGGGCCTCGGCGATGCCGCCGCTGACCTGGGTGGCGGCCAGATCCTCGCCCCCCACGAAATTGAAGGAGTGCATGATGCCGATGACCGTGCCGAGCAGGCCGAGCAACGGAGCGAGCGTGATGAAGGTGCCGAGCACCCAGAGCCGCTTTTCGGCGCGTTCGATCTCGTCGGAGGCGCGCAATTGCATGGCGCCGAGCATGGAACTGTGGGCATGCACGAGGCCCTCGTGAATCGTGCCGAGGTAAGGATCGCGGGGGTCCCGCGTCAGCGTCAGGGCACGGGCGAAATTGCCGGAGCTGATGGCGTCGAAGACTTCGTTCAATGTTTGGGAGTGAACGCGGCGTCCAAGGGCGACCCACCAGAGGGCGCGTTCGAGAACAACAACGAGCGCGGCGATCAGGCAGAGCAGGATCGGCCACATGATCGGACCGCCCCGCAGGAAGAAATCAGTCACCACGTTGGCGAAAAGGGGCGTCATGGCGGGGTCAACGTTTCAGTTCGAATCGGATGGGAACCTCGAAGTAGCGGAGCGATCCGGGACTGAACCGCCAGCGTTGGCGCACGGCTTCGAGGGCGGCGTCGTTCAGCAACGGCCATGGCGAGGGGGAGACGGCGGTGGCGGACATGACACGGCCATTTTCGTTCACGCTGAGGCGGATGAGGACGGTGCCTTCCTGGCCTTCGCGAATGGCGAGGCGCGGATAACGCGGGGCGGGTTGGCGGCCTTCGCCCTGGCCGTAAGTGAGGGATTGAACCGCAGGGGCGGCGGCGGTTTGAATCCGGTTGGTCTCAACCGGCCGGCGATGGGTGGCCTGGGCGGGTTCCACAATCCGCGCCGGAGCCTCCACGGGAAGGGCGAAATCCACCGCGGGAAGAGGTTCGGCCACCGCGATCATTGGAGCGGCTTCCGTAACGCGCATGGGTTCGGGCGGCGGAGGCGGTACCGCCAGGGGAGCGATGGACGATGAGGGGAGTTCGTGGGATGGAAAGGGGTGGTCGGCGAGTTCGACGTGGATCCGCTGGGCTTGCAGGGGCGGCGGCGCGGCAGGCGGGGCTTGAGGCCGCGCGTAGGGCAGGGTGAAGCCAAGCACGCCGATGCTCAGCGAGGCGCTCCACAAGACAAACGTGGTGATGGCGGTGAGGGCAGGGAATTCGCCCGGCTTCCGGAAATCGCGGATGGGCCCGACGGGCCGCGTCATGGCATCCGGAACGGGTCCGACTAAATGAACCCCCGCCGACGATGGGACCGCCTCGGGGACAGACGACACCCGGGTTCGCGCGCGGGAAGGAGCACGCGGGGCGGGGCGATCTGTGACAACAGAGGCCATCATTTGAGAATGAATCTCAGTTTCGGTGAAGGGCGTCAATCATGTTTCGTCAGAAGGCGACTTCCACGCCCACGTTGAAGACGCGCGGGAGGCCCGGTCGCGGGCCGTGGGGATGGCGCGAGGCGACATATTCGCGGTCGAGGAGGTTTCGAATGCCGGCGAACAGGGTGGCCTGTTCGCGGAACCGGTAACGCGCGGTGACGTCGAGCAGGAAGTAACTGTCGGTTTTGCCGAAGCGGGCGTCGGGGGTGCCAGCGGGATCGATGGGTTGTGAGGTGTTGCTGGCGGTGCTGTAGGTGGCGGGCACATAGGTGCCGGTGAAATAGAGCCCGGCCTTGTCATACTCGACGCCGACCTGGGCGTTCAGTTGGTATTCCGGGATGTAGGGCACGCGATTGCCGTCCTCACCGCCGCTGAAGATGGATTCGGGATCGGCGGACTCGGTGTCGCCGTCCAATCGGGCGTCGGTGTAGGTGAAGGCGAGGCTCATGGGGGTCCGGATGGCCCATTCGAGCGCCTGGCCGGGATCATAGCCGAGGAGCAACTCGACGCCATTCACATCGATGTCACCGACGTTCTCGGTGGTGGTGCTGCCGGTGGCGCCGATGTTGTCGCCGACGATCAGGTCGGAGAAGTCGGTATGGAAATAGACGGCCTCGGCGCGGAGGCCGTTGCGTCCCTGGTAACGGGCGCCGGCTTCGAGACTGAGGGAGGTCTCCTCCTCGAGATCGTTGTTGATGGTGCCGGAGGGGCCGGGGATGGAGAAGCCGCGATAGGCGCCTCCGAACACGGACCATTCCGGGTTGAGTTCGTAGGCAGCGCCCAGGCCGCCGCCGAGGACATCGAGGTCGCCATCGCCGCTCGAGGGGGTGGCGCCGTCGGTGCGCCGGGTGTTCTGTTCGAATTCCTGCTGAATGGTTTCGTAGCGGAGGCCCGGGGTGAGAGTGAGCTTGTCGATCCGGATGCTGTCCTGGACGTGGAAGGCGATGGCGTGGGATTGTTCGATGCGATCCCCGGCGGCGCCGCGGGCTCCGGTCGTGGCGCCCGTGATGGTGCCGTTGGCCGCCTGGTTGTAGGTGACGTTCCATTGGAAGCGGTCCACCTCGTCGAAGTGATAGCGAACGCCGGCCTCCAGTTCGTGCTCGATCTCGCCGGTTTCGAACTCGATCAAGCCGGCGCTTTGCACGCCCGCCATGTAGTAATCGCGATAGTTGTTGCGCACGCGGAGGTCGCCGGCGGCCTGGCCGCGCAGGATGTCGAGGCCGCCGCCCGGGGTGGTGTCCTCGAGCGCCTGGCCGAGGGATTGGCCGGGGTTGACCAGGTCGTTCAGTTTCTCCCAGTTGCGATGAAACTTGTTGTAGTAACCGGTGGTCGTGATGCGGAGGTTGTCCGCGGGCTCCATGATGTGGCGGAGGTAGGCGCGGTGATGGTAGGTGTCGATGTTGTCGAAGCGCGAGGCGGCGTAGCGACGGTAGGGATCATTGCCGAATTCCGCCGAGTTCAATCCCAGATAGGTTTCATCGGCGTCGAACTCTGAGTAGCCGTATTTGACTTCAAAGCGGTGGTAGGTGTCGGTCGGCGGTTCCCAGAAGAATTTCAGCATCGGTTCGACCCGGTGGAAGCCGGTTTGATGGCGGTCGGTGAAATCGGGCGTGGAATCGATGGTCTTGAAGCCGTCGGTTTCCTGGTAGAAACCCTCGAAGAGGTAGCCGAAGCGGCCGGCGTTTTCGGTGGAGAGGCTGTCGCCGTGCCATGCGTGGGTGAAGATTTCGTTGTAGGAACCGTAATAGGCCTTGAGGAAGGTGCGTTCCTGATCGGGGATCGGGGTGGACAGGTAATTGATCGCGCCGCCGGTGATGTGGGGGCCGTATCGGACCTGGCTCGATCCCTTGAGGATTTCCAGGCCGCTCATCCGGCCGACGTTCGGGCTGTAATAGGCGGAGGGATCGGAGTAAGGGGCGGGGGCGGCCAGGATGCCGTCCTCCATCAAAGTGACCTTGCCGCTGCGGCCGGGATCGACCCCGCGCAGACTCAGATTCTGGAACAAACCGTAACCGTCCTCCTCGCGGACATAGACGCCGGGCACCTGGCGGACGACGCGATTGATGTCCGTGTAACTGTGGCGGGTGATATCGGCGGTATCGAGGTAGGTCGAGGAGCCTGGGAGCAGGACGGCGTTGGTCTTGGACCCGATCATGGCGCCGGAGACCACGACGGGCGGCAGCTGGCGCACCTCATTGGTGGTGCCGCCGGCGGGTGCGGCCGGATTGGTGTCCTGGGCGACCCCGGACAGGGTGGCGAGGCCATGCGCCATGATGAGAGCGGTGAGTGTGGCGGTGGCGCGGTGGGAGCGGGCGTTCAGGGGACTCGGACGGGTGGGATGGAAGGTTAGGTGCGGCATGGATGTTTCGTGTTCTGGTGTGTTGGGCGATTCCGGCATCGCGAGCGGTTCCACCATCGGGCGAACCCCCGGCGGCGGTGTCACCGTCCGGGCCGTGTCGGTTTGAGCCGGAATCTCAAATCGTGGTGGGAGACTGGCAGAAGGCCGGGGGACGCGCTCCCGGATGATTGCGGTTTTTTGGCGGTTCCTTGCGCAGGGAGGATTGGGGGCAGGGAGTCAGAACTGACGACGCGTCACCGGAGGAAGATGGACTTGAGTTGTTCGGTGGTGGGTTCCAGTTCGCGGAGGAGTTCGGGAAAATCGGGTTGGATGGTCGCGACATCGACCATGGCCGGGTTGGCGCCTTCGATGGCTCCCATTTCGGCGAGTTGCTCGACGACGTCCGGGCGGGTGAGGTAGTCGAGGAATTTTTGAGCGGACTCGGGACGGGGCGCGTTGCGTACGATGGCGACCGTGTTGGGGATGAGCAGGGAGTCGTTGCGAATGGGGAGGGCCTCGATGGGAAGTCCCTGGCGCCGGCCGGCGTCGATATCGTCCGAATCCGTGAGTCCGATCCATGCGTCGCCACGGCCGACGAACTGAACAACGACGGAATTGCCGTCCACGACGAAAGAATCATTGGCCTGGAGGGCGCGGCACCAATTCTCCCACCCTTCCTCGCCCCAATGCTGGCGGAGTGCCTGGAAGTGGGTGGCGGTGGTGCCGAACATGGGGTAGGCGAGGGCGACCTTGCCTCGCCAGGTCTGGTTTGTGAGTTCGAGGAGGGTTTGGGGCGCGTCGGCAAACGGGAGGAGGTTGGTATTGATGACGAGGCGGCGGGAGCGATAGCCGAAGGAGCGCCAGGGATGTTCGACGCGGAAGACGTCACGGGCGGCGAGTTGCCAGGTGCGGAGTTCCTCGTTGTTCCAGAACAAGTCGCACTGCGGATTGGATTTCTCGGCGAGCAGCCGGTTGGCGAGACCGACGGTTTTGACGGCCTCGCTGTCATACACGGGTCGCACCTGAATGCCGGTTTCCTCGGTGAACGCGCGCAGAATGGGTTCGCTGTAGATCTGGTCCTGCGAGGTATAGACGACAACGACGTCGCGACCGCCGGGGGTGCAACCGGCAAAGGTCAGCAGGCACAAAGCGAGGGCGAGGATGAGTCGAGAGGCGGGCGATTTCATCGTTTGAGTGAGGCTTTGTTCCGCCTTCGGACGGCTTGTGCCAGGGGCCGCCTGAAGGCGGGACACCCAACCAGGGGCTTTAAAACACGCACTCAGACCTGATCGGGCACGACGAACGGCGGCCGATAGGCGCGAGTGAGGAGTTGGTCCGCGGCGGCGTGGTTGATGAACTTTTCGCGCGTGGCGTCGAAGTTCAGTTTCGGGCCGACCCAGAGGGTGGTCTGTTCGGGATCGACGCCGATGGCCCGCGTGTTGGCCAGCGTGGTCATGATGCTGTCGCCGACGATGGCGTTGTCGCTGAAGTCATCCGGCTTCTCGAAGGGTTGTTCGGCGGCGAGGCGATAGGAGATGTTTCCGAGGTGACAGAGCGCGCTCGAGAGATGGCCCTCGAGGATGTCAGCGTTCAGCTTCGTGTGGTCGCGGCTGCGGACGCAGTCGATGAAGTTCTGGAAGATGCCGCCGGGTTCGACATGGGCGTCCACGTCCGCCAGGGGTTCGCCGGCTCCTTTGCCGTCGGGGAAGAACCTGTTGTTTTTGACGACGCCCGCCTCGAAGTAGAGTTCGTTGGTGACTTTGTTCGGGTAATTCTCGTTGATTTCCGGGATGTCGGCATTGCCGACGAGGCCGCGGGTTTCGAAGAGGAGCAGGGTGTCGCCGTAGTCGAAGACGGAGACCAGTTGGTTGGGGGTTTCGCCTTGGTCCTTGAAGTCGGGTCCATTGACATAGCGGCCGCCGAGGCTGACGACGCTGCGGGGCAGGGTGTCGCCGAGAGCCCAGCGGGCGATGTCCATTTCATGCACGCCCTGGTTGCCGATGTCGCCATTGCCGAAATCCCAGAACCAATGCCAGTT
This sequence comes from Candidatus Methylomirabilota bacterium, assembly GCA_035544555.1. Taxonomy (GTDB): domain Bacteria; phylum Verrucomicrobiota; class Verrucomicrobiia; order Limisphaerales; family DATKEE01; genus DATKEE01. The sequence continues at coordinate 625 of DATKEE010000585.1, read as the reverse complement.
GTAGTGGACGAGATTCTCGTGGAAGGGCTGGTCTTGGGCGGGTCCGAGCCAGAGATTGAAGTCGAGGTGGGCGGGCGGCTGTTTCACGGGTTTGAAGCCGATGCTCCAGCGGGGTTTGCAGCAATAGCCCTTGGAGACGAGGAGTTTTCCGTATTTGCCGCTTTTGACCAGGGCGGCGAGGGCGGCCTTGCCACGGTTGCCGCGATTCTGGGTGCCGTGCTGGACGATGCGATTGTATTTGCGCGCGGCCTCCACGCACTTGCGGCCTTCGAAGACATTATGGCTGCATGGCTTCTCCACATAGACGTCCTTGCCCGCCTGGCAGGCCCAGACGGTCATGAGGGAATGCCAGTGGTTGGTCGTGGCGATGGAGATGGCGTCGATGTCCTCGTTCTCGAGGAGCCGGCGCAGATCCGTGTAAGTCTGGACACCGGGCAGTTCGCCGGCGCGGCGGCTCATCACTCTGGCGTCCACGTCGCACAACGCGACGACGCGTGAGCCCCTGGCGTTGCGGAATTCGCTGATGTGATTTCCACCGCGGCCGTTGAGGCCGATGACGGCGACACGAACGTCCTCGTTGGCTCCGGGGACTTGCGACCAGGAGCGGGGCGCCAGACTGCAGGCG
>DATKEE010000584.1:0-6830 GCA_035544555.1 Candidatus Methylomirabilota bacterium | reverse complement strand
GCTCGTTGTCGGCGCTACAGCTCTGCCGGCCTACCTGCATTTCAGCACGCCCCGCGGACCGACGTTGCTCTGTTCTGCTTACGATCCGAAGAGCCGAACCGCCATTGTTGAACTGACCAACGCCACGAGCCGGAGTTGGCTCTTCCGGCTTCATCTCGTGCAGGGGTCGCCAAGGCCCTCATACTTCATCACGGATCAGAAGAAAGGCATGCCGGGCTGGGGGATTGAGGTCGAGGATGGGATTCTGCACGCGAATTATCTTTATCGACGTGACTCCTCCGGCCGCTTTGGGGCGCCGGAACGATCAGGGCGCGCTCCGCGTTTGACCACGACAATTACAAATGTCTTGTTGGAGCCACAGCAGGCTTTGACCTTTTCGGTTCCCATCGGAGACATTCCCGGTCTTTCCAAGGTCGGAGTCGAGTATCTCCGACCACCCGCCTCCTCCCGACGTGGCCGCGTGACAGCCAATGTGCTCCAGTGGGTGAGGCGTCTCCTGCATCTTCAACCTCCGACACCCTTCAAGGGCTGGTGCGAAACGGAGCTACCCGCAGCGGCACAGGAACACTGAGAGCCTGTTTTAAAAATCGAAAGGGTCCTGTTTTCCCGGAAAAGGCTCTCTGGCGAGGCGCGACGACGGAGCATAGCCTTCGCTCTGCGACCGAGGAGCAACGAAGCCGGAGAGCCTTTTCCGGAAAACCCTCCGGGCGGCGGTGCTTTTGCCCGGGTCCCGCGTTGGCTCAACCGTCACAGCCCGCAGTGGGGATGCTCCGGTCTCGCCGCCTTGGCCCCGGACAAAATCCCTCGCCGCAGGACCCCTTCCATTTTTAAAACAGGCTCTGAGCGACGGATGCTTTCCTCGGCTATCCGCGTCATCCGCGCGATCCGCGGTCCGTCCGTAGCGCGCATGACATTGTTCAGGTTCACTTCCGGGTTGCCGCCCGTCCGGCCCTCCGTTATGCATCTTCTCCGAGCATGAAAAACGACTTCCGCACCGAATCCGATTCCATGGGCGAGATGAAGGTTCCCGCCGGGGCCTACTACGGCGCTCAGACCGCCCGTGCCGTCGAGAACTTTCCGATCAGCGACCTGCGCTTTCCCCGGTCCTTCATCCGCGCGCTGGGACTCATCAAGAAACACGCCGCCCTCACCAACCAGCAACTCGGTTATCTCCCGGAAAACATTACCCAGGCCATCCGGAAGGCCGCGGAGGAGGTCATCGATGGCGGGCTGGATTCGCAATTTGTTGTGGACATCTTCCAGACCGGGTCGGGCACCTCGACGAACATGAACGCCAACGAGGTCATCGCCAATCGCGCCGCCGAACTGCTGGGCGGCAAACCCGGCGACAAATCGGTCCACCCGAACGATCACGTCAACCGCGGGCAGTCGAGCAATGATGTCATTCCCACCGCGATGCATCTTTCGGCCCTTGAAAGCATCGAGTTTCAGCTTATCCCGGCACTGAACGAACTGCAGGAGGCCTTGACGAAAAAGTCCGCGCAGTTCAGTGGCATCCTGAAAATCGGGCGGACGCATCTCCAGGACGCCACCCCCATCCGGCTGGGACAGGAATTCAGCGGTTATGCCAGCCAGGTCGCGCACGGCGTGGACCGGTTGATGAAGGTTGGCGAACACCTGGGCGAACTGGCGCTGGGCGGCACCGCCGTGGGGACGGGGATCAACACGCACAAGGATTTCGCGAAGAGGACCATTGCCCGTATCGGGGAGGAAACCGGGCTCACGCTCCACGAGGCTCCCAATCACTTCGAGGCCCAGGCGAGCCGTGACGCCTGCGTGGAAGCGTCCGGCGCGCTCAGAACGGTGGCCGTCAGCCTGATCAAGATCGCCAATGACATCCGCTTCCTCGGATCGGGTCCCCGCTGCGGTCTGGGCGAATTGAAGCTGCCCGCGACGCAACCCGGCTCCTCGATCATGCCGGGCAAGGTGAATCCGGTGATGTGCGAGATGGTGATCCAGGCCGGCGCCCAGGTCCTGGGCAATGACGCCACCATCACCTTCAGCGGCACCTTCGGAAACTTCGAACTCAACGTCATGCTGCCCGTCATCACATACAATCTCCTTCAATCCATCGACCTTCTCACCAATGCCTGCCGCGTTTTCACGAAGCGCTGTATCGCGGGCCTCGAGGCGGACGCGGAGAAATGCGAGAGCTACATCGAGCAAAGCCTTGCCATGTGCACGTCCCTGGCCCCCGCCATTGGCTATGACAAGGCCGCGAAGATCGCGAAGACCGCCTTCGAAACCGGACGCACCGTCCGCGAAGTTGCGAAGGAGGAGTCCGGCCTCGATGAGAAGAAGTTGAACGAACTCCTGGATCCCAAAAGCCAGACCGAGCCCGGTCACAGCGAGGGTCCGGCGGGCGGCTGAACGGGGGCATCAGATTGCCGTCAAATGTGCAGCGCGCGCTTGTCCACCGCGAGGGCAGCCTCCCGGAACGCCTCGGGCAGGGTCGGATGCGCGTGACACGTCAGGGCGATGTCCTCGCTGCTGGCCCCAAACGCGATGGCCATCGCCGCCTCGTTGATCAGGTCGCCGGCGTGCATCCCGAGTATGTGAACGCCGAGAACACGATCCGTCGAGGCGTCCGCCAGGATCTTCACCCAGCCGTCCGACTGCCCCATCGCGAGCGCCCTTCCATTCGCCTTGAAGGGGAACTTTCCCTTCCGATACTCCACGCCCGCCTCCTTCAGTTGTTCCTCGGTCCTGCCCACCGCGGCGATCTCCGGATGGGTATAGACGACGCCGGGAATGGCGTCGTAGTTGATGCGCGGTTTGCGGCCGGCGATTCCTTCCACGCAGGCGACCCCCTCCTCCGCCGCCTTGTGGGCCAGCATCGGACCCTCAATCACGTCGCCGACGGCGAACACGCCCTTTGCCCTGGTGGCGAAACTTTCATCAACGGGAATCCGCCCCCGATCATCCAGTTCGATACCGGCCTCCTTCAACCCGAGTCCGTCTGTATTGGGAGTGCGGCCCGCCGCGACCAGAACACGATCGCACGGGATCGGCTTTCGCCCATCGCACTCCACGACGCATTTCCTTCCCTTGACCTTCGCGGCGGTGACCCGGGTTTCGAGGTTGAATTCAAGCCCCTGTGCCGCGAACAGCTTTGAGGCGTCGGCGGCCAGTTCGTCATCCATGCCGGGCAGAATCCGGTCGAGATACTCGAGCACGGTGACCTTCGATCCGAGACGGGACCAGACGGAGCCCAATTCCAAACCGATGTAACCGGCGCCAATCACCACGAGATGCCGGGGCACAGACGAATAGCCAAGAGCCTCGGTGCTCGAGCCAATAAGATTCTTCCTTAACTCCACCCCTTTCAACTCGGACGGTTTGCTGCCGGTGGCGATCAGGATGTGTTTCGCGCGGAGCTCCCGCTTTTTCTTCCCGTCCTCGACGACCACCTTTCCCCCGCCAGCGAGCCTGCCGTGGCCGGTATAACGTGTGATGCGGTTCTTCTTGAAGAGCCCGCCGACCCCTTGCGTCAGAGTGCCGACGACCTGGTCCTTGCGCTTGAGCAGCGCTTTCAGATCCAACTGGACGCGAGCGGTCTTGATGCCGTGGGCTTTCAATTCCTGCCGGGCCGATGCGAAGCGTTCGCTGGAATCGAGCAACGCCTTGCTCGGGATGCAACCGACCCGAAGACAGGTCCCGCCCAGGGCCGATTCCTTTTCGATGCAGGCGACATTCATCCCGAGTTGCGCGGCCCGGATGGCGGCCACATACCCGCCGGGACCGGCGCCAATGACAATCAGATCGTGTTCCTGCTGGCTCATGGCTTGAATGGGTTGATCGCGCGCGTGGCGTTTCCCCGCGAGGGCCGGGGCACGAACGCCACGCTGACGCGTTCCAACGGATAGCCGTCTATTCCGGGCCGTTGAAGGACGTTACTTCGTGTATTCCTTGAGGAACCCGATGAATTCTCGCCGGTGATCCTCCTCGTTGCCCATGATGCCGATGACCATGTCCTGGGTCACGTAATCACGACCGTCGCAAATGCGGATGATCCTGCCGTATTGTTTGATCGCGGCTTCCTCCGCCTTGATGACGCCCTTGATGACGGAAACGACGTCCGTGGGATCCTTGGGCGGCTGAAGGAATTTCTGATTCCGATCATTGTCAAACGAACCCGGCACCCTGCCGCCGATCGTTTTGATGCGCTGGGCGATCTGCTGGGCGTGAGCCACCTCGGTGGTCACGTCGCCGGCCAGCGCCTTCTTGATGACATCGGATCGCACCCCGTCGAGATGCACGGAGTTGGCGATGTAATTCTCCACGGTTTCGAGTTCCATCGCATAGGCGACGCAGAGTTCCCGGATGATGTCCTTGTTGTCCTGTTTGCCTTTTCCTGCCATGTGTTTCCCTTTCGTTTCTCAATCGATGCCGGGCGTGTCCGGACATCGCCGACCGGGAGTCCACACCCGTTGACTCCCACGGTTGGCCTCCAAACCGCGCCCCGGCGTTTCTTTTTGTGACCTTTCGTGTCCATTCGTGTTCCGCACCGCGCGTCCCGGCCTACGCCACGACCGTCTGCGGCACCTTGATTTTGAAGAGCTCCGCCGCGTTCTTCCAAAGGATTCTCTCCTTGACCGCGTCCGGCAGGCCCAGGCCATCGACAAACTTCAAATACGTCCGCATGCGGCAGATGGGCCAGTCGGTGCCGTAGAGCAGATACCTGGGTTCGCCCGCGTAAAGGATCATTTCCTTCACCTGTTGCAGCATGAACTTCTTGAAGTGCGACTTGAAATCCCCCAAGACCAGGCCGGAGATGTCGGCATACACGTTTCGATTCTTGTAAATCACCTCCATGCAGTCCCGGATCCAGGGATTGCCGATGTGACAGATCACCAGTTTCAATCCGGGGTTGTCCACGGCCACGTCATCCACGTGCAGTGGATGGGCGAAGCGCAGCTTTCCCTTCGGAGTATAGGTGTCCCCCGTGTGAATCATGACGGGGACGTCGTATTCCAGCGCCAGGTCGTAAAGCACCTGGCACCGCTTGTCGTGCGGATAAAACGGCTCGTAACCCGGATACAACTTCAACCCCTTGAGCAATCCATCCTTCAGATAATCGCTCAGTTCCCGCAGGTCGCGCTCCCGGTAGTTCAGGACGCTGAGCCCCGCCACAACGTGGATGTTGGGCAGGTCCTGTGTCAGCCTCACCGCGTCGCGGGTCGAGGGGCGATGCTCGTTCACTTTGTAGGAGGTCAGCACCAGAGCCACGTCCACCTTGTTGAACGCCATCGATTCCTGAAGGTTCTCCAGGCATTTTTCCGGCGGCACGACCTTGTCTTCCTCGTAGTTGTTGAGATGCGTGTGGACGTCGATGACCATTGCGAACCTTTCCCGTTGGAAGATGTCTGGCGCCGGAACCAGCGCCCGCGGCGACACCTGATGTCGCGCCACTATACGCTGAAGCCCGCGAAAGAGTCAAAAGGTGTGACTCCACGGATTGTGGCTTGCAGGCGGAAGTTCGTTCCTTTACCGCTTGTCCTGTCACGCCGCCAGTCGTGCGGGGCGTGAGGTCTTGTTTCAATCGCAATGAGAATCACTCTGTTTTGGACGCTGTTTTCGCTGTTGACCGCCGTTCAACCCGCCCTGATGGCCGGAACGCTGGTTCAGTTCCGCACCCGCCTGGGCACGGTGGACGTCGAATTATTCGATCAGGAGAAGCCGGCGACCGTGCAAAACTTCATTCGATATGTCCGCGCCGGCGCCTATGCCGACAGTTTTCTGCACCGGTGCCTGCCCGGTTTCATCGTTCAGGGCGGCGGCCTCACCACGCCGTTTCCGGGGAGTCATGAGCCCTTCACAAACTATGTCGGCGTGCCCGTATTCGATCCCATCCCCAACGAATTTGAGGTGGGGCCGCTGATCAGCAACACGAATGGCACCCTCGCCATGGCCAAGGTGGATGGCGACCCGGATTCCGCCACTTCGCAATGGTTCTTCAATCTGGGGAACAACTCGGAGGACCTGGACGATCAGAATGGCGGATTCACCGTGTTCGCCCGCGTGGTCCGGGATCCATTGGGCGTCCTCAATCACTTCAACTCCCTCAACAAGGCAACGGCGAATGGCATCGTCGATCTGCGCTCGTTCAACCCTGGCAATCCCGCCATCTTCAGCGACCTACCCGTGTTCTACTCGGGGCTGAAGTATCCCAATTTCAGCGAACTTTTTTACGTGGATGTCACGCTGCTGAACGTGGAGGTCGAAATCGGCGATGACGGGCAGCGGATCATCACGTGGAACAGCGTGGCGGGCCGCCCGAATCACATCGAGTTCACCGAGGGTTTCCCCCCCTCCTGGCAGTCACTCGGGACCGTCACCGGGAACGGCGGCCCAATGGAGGTCACGGATGCCAGCAATGCCGGCACGCCGCGCTTTTATCGCGTCCGCGTGGACTACTGAACCATGAAGGTCCTGATCACAGGCGCCACCGGATTCGTGGGACGCGCCGTGGTCGGACACGTCCATCGCAACGGCCATGAAGTCCGGATCCTGGCGCGACAACCGGACTCTTCCTCCGCACTGGAACTCGCCCGTGCGCATGGAGCGGAGGCGGTCGCGGGCGACGTCCTGGAACCGGATGCCCTCCCGCCCGCGTTGAACGGGATCGATGCGGTCATTCACCTGGTCGGCATCATTTCGGAGATCGGGCGGCAGACATTCGAGCGGGTTCACACGGAAGGCACCCGCCATCTTCTCGTCGCGGCCAGCGAGTCGGGCGTGAGGCGTTACATCCAGATGAGCGCGCTGGGAAGCCGGCCCAATGCCGTGTCCCGTTACCACCGGTCGAA
>DATKEE010000583.1:0-5164 GCA_035544555.1 Candidatus Methylomirabilota bacterium | reverse complement strand
CGGGGCAGGAAATGGCTGAACGAAAGGACGGGCAGGTTGCACGGCTCCATCAATACCGGTTCATTCAGGGCCAGAAAATAATCGGCGTGGCATTTGTGGCTTCCCTGAAAATTCCAGCGAGTCCGGTGGTCGTCGGCCCACATTGAAAGCGAGGGATCCTCGCCCGGCTTGGGGACGTACAGGCTGTCGGGACCTTCCTCCGGGCGAACGTACCAGGAATGGAGGGGCACGACTTTGACGGCGCGGCCCTCCGAAACGGGTCGGACAATGCCTGGCGTTGTATGCACGCCCAGCGCGTCGCAGAGCGCCCACAGCCGGTCGAGTTTGTCCAGGGAATCGCCGGGTGAATCGGGCCGCACCCAGAGGTCGTGATTGCCCGGCACGAAGAAGACATTGGCGAACGCCTGTTCCAGCCGGCTCAGCGCGGTTTCGGCCCGGCGGAGGTCACTGCTCACATCGCCTGCGATCAACAGCGTGTCGCCGGAATCGGCGTTGCAGGCCAAACGGCTCAACCAGTTCATGTTGCGGTCATAATCAACATGAAGGTCCGAGATGGCGAAAATCCTGTCGCTGGGCCGGGTAGCACGGTTCATTTGCCGTGGCAACGTTGCGGGAAGGGAGGGGCATCGTCAATGACCCGGGAATTCCGGTTCTGCCGGGCAGGTCGGGGGGGGGCCGGCTTAAGTCATGAAAACAGGTGTTCTTCGGGATGTTCAGATGCTAGGGTGGACGGGTCTCATCGATCGTTGCAACGCGTGTCACGGGCGGAATAATCTCGACGCCGCGGTTCGGCCGGGAATCTGGTGGCGGGCGAATGAAGCGGATTCCGCGCGTGCCGCCATCAACAAATCCGTGAAGGAAGGCAAATATGAAACTCGTCGGGAACATCAATGCCATTCTCAAGGTCAAGGGCACGCAGGTTTGGTCAGTCCCCCCGGGCGCGATGGTCTATGAGGCCATTCAACTCATGAGCGAGCGAAACGTGGGCGCCCTGCTCGTGATGGATGGGGACCGGCTGGAAGGCCTGGTATCGGAGCGGGATTACACCCGAAAGGTGGTGTTGCGCGGAAGGTCGTCGAAGGAAACCGCCGTTCGCGACATCATTTCCAAGCCGGTCATCACGGTCACGCCGGACCATACCGTGGAGGACTGCATGCGGCTGATGACGGACAAGCGCGTCAGGCATCTGCCCGTGATGGACAAGAACCGCGTGGTGGGAGTCGTTTCCATCGGCGATCTCGTCAACTGGATCATCTCCGTCCAGAGCATCGCCATCGATCAACTCGAGCATTACATCAGCGGGCAGTACCCGGCCTGAGAGCCTTTTCCGGGAAATCAGGACCCCTTCGATTTTTAAAACAGGCTCTGAGCCAGCCGGCTGGAAACACTGCCTCCGCGCCGGCCCGAAGGTGGGGTTCATGTGTCAGGAGCGTGCTGGTCCCGCGCTGCATGCCGCCGTCTTCGATGATCGCGCGAATTCTCCGCCGGCGTTCCCGGAGTCGCGGCGGAGCGGGCTGTCCGCGGGGATTCGTCACGCGGGGATTCGTCGTTTGACACCCGGATGGGAGGCTGACTATAAGTGCTCGTCGTTTTTACCATTTCAATCATCAACCCGTTATAATTTATGGCTATAGCAGTTGGCGCCAAAGCGCCTGATTTCACCCTGAAGTCCAAACAGGCCTCCGGCCTGGTGGACGTCAAACTAAGTGACAACGTTGGCAAAAAGAACACGGTCCTCCTGTTCTTCCCGCTCGCGTTCACCGGCGTGTGCACGCAGGAGATGTGCGACATCACGAAAGGACTCAACGATTACCGGGACTTGAACGCCGACGTCATCGGGATCAGCGTGGACAGTCCGTTTGCGCAGGAGGCGTGGGCACAGAAGGAGAAAATCGAAATCACCCTGTGCAGCGATCTGAACAAGAAGACGGCCGAGGCGTATGGCACATTGCTGCCCGACCTGCTTGGCCTGGGAGCCGTCAGCGCACGGGCCGCCTTCGTGATCGACAGGAACGGGGACATCCAATACAGCGAGCAAACGCCGACCCCCAAGGACCTGCCGAATTTCGACGCGATCAAAAAGGCGCTGGGCGGGCTGAAGTAGCAGGCGCGACGGGATCCGGCCGGATGGCAGGTTATGAGCAAGCCGCACAATCTCTTCGACACGCTGCGCACGTTCGAATCCGGCACCGGCCGGACGTGCCGCTTTTATTCGCTGCCGGCACTTGAGAAGGCGGGCCTCGGGGAGGTATCGCGTCTGCCGGTCTCGATCCGGTTGGTGCTGGAGGCGGTGTTGCGGAACTGCGACGGGCAGAAGGTCACCGAGGAGAACGTCCGGCAATTGGGGGGATGGAAGGCGCGGGCGGAGCGGACGGAGGAGATTCCGTTCGTGGTGGCGAGAATTGTTCTGCAGGATTTCACGGGGGTTCCGTTGCTGGTGGATCTTGCGGCCATGCGGTCCGCGGTGGCCCGGATGAAGCGGGATCCCAAGCTCATCGAACCGCTGGTGCCGGTGGATCTCGTGGTGGATCATTCTGTGCAGGTTGATTCCGCGGGATCGCCCGAGGCATTCCAACGGAACCTGGAGATGGAGTTCCAGCGCAACCGGGAGCGCTACCAGTTCCTGAAGTGGGGCATGCAGGCCTTCGAGACGTTCAAGGTGGTGCCGCCGGGCATCGGCATCGTTCATCAGGTGAACCTGGAGTTCCTGGCGAAGGGGGTCCTTTGCGGTGACGGGGGGATTTGTTATCCGGACACGCTTGTGGGCACCGATTCCCACACCACGATGATCAACGGGCTTGGGATTGTCGGCTGGGGCGTGGGAGGCATCGAGGCGGAGGCGGGCATGCTGGGTCAGCCGGTGTATTTTCTCACACCGGACGTGGTGGGGGTGCATTTGACGGGGCGGTTGGGCGAGGGGGTGACGGCGACGGATCTGGCGCTGCACGTGACCCAGATGCTGCGTCAGGCGAAGGTGGTGGGGAAATTCGTCGAGTTTTACGGATCCGGCGCGGCGGCGCTGCCGGTGGTGGATCGCGCCACCCTGGCCAACATGGCACCGGAATACGGGGCGACGATGGGGTTCTTCCCGATCGATGGTGAATCGGTGAACTATCTGCGGGCGACGGGACGATCGGAGGAACATTGCCGGCTGTATGAGAGTTATTACCGGGCGCAGGGATTGTTCGGAATTCCGGAGAAGGGGCAGGTGGATTATTCGAGCGACCTGGAACTGGATCTCGGCACGGTGGTGCCCGGAGTGGCCGGCCCCAAGCGCCCGCAGGATCGCATCGATCTGCCGGCATTGAAGGAGTCCTTTGCCGGATTGATGCGGAAACCGGTTGCGGAGGGCGGCTACGGCAAGACGCCGGAGGAGATCTCGAAGCGGGTCCGGGTGCGGAGCGACCATCATGGGGCGCCGGCGGTGGACCGGAGTTATGGTCAGAATCGCGCGGATCTTTCCCCCAGCGAATCGGAAATGAGGGATCAGCATCCGACCCCGGACCCGGTGGAGAAGCTGCCGGTGGAGGCCGCGCGACGGATCGACACGGAGATCACCCACGGGAGCGTGCTGATCGCGGCCATCACGAGTTGCACGAACACCTCCAATCCGAGCGTGATGCTTGGGGCGGGGTTGCTGGCGAAAAGGGCCGTCGAACGGGGGTTGAAGGTGAATCCGGTGGTGAAGTGTTCGCTGGCGCCGGGTTCGCGGGTGGTGACCGATTATCTCGCGAAGACCGGGTTGCAGGAGTATCTGGACCGGCTGGGGTTCAACCTGGTGGGTTATGGCTGCACGACGTGCATCGGCAATTCGGGCCCGTTGAACCCCGCGATCGAGGAGGCGTTGGTGAAGGAGGATCTCGTGGCGGCTTCAGTGTTGTCGGGCAACCGTAATTTCGAGGCACGGGTGCACCAGAGCATTCGCGCGAATTTTCTGATGTCCCCGCCCCTGGTGGTGGCGTTCGCCCTCGCGGGAAGAGTGGACATTGATCTGACAAGGGAACCGATCGGACAATCCGCGGACGGAGAGGACGTTTACCTGAAGGACCTCTGGCCGACGCTGGGGGAGATTCGCAAGGAAATGGAGGCGGCGTTGAAGCCCGGGGTGTTCCGCCGACTCTATCAGGATTTTGCCGGACAGAATCCGAAATGGAACGAGATCCCCGCGAGCATTGGCACCGTGTACGAGTGGGATCCCGGCAGCACCTACATCCAGGAACCTCCATTCTTCGCGGATTTCGCGCTTGACCCGGAACGGGTCCGCGACGTCCGGAGCGCGCGCGCGCTGGGCATCTTTGGGGACAGCGTCACGACAGACCATATTTCCCCGGCCGGCGCCATCAAGAAGTCCTCGCCCGCCGGCCGTTACCTGATGGAGCGGGGGGTGGATTTCTTCGATTTCAACAGCTATGGCTCCCGCCGGGGGAATGATCGTGTGATGACGCGGGGGACCTTCGGCAACGTGCGCATCAAGAACCTGATGGTTCCTGGCGTGGAGGGAGGGGTGACGAAACTGCAACCGGAAGGGGAGGGCATGAGCCTTTACGATGCGGCGATGAAGTACGCGGAACGCGGGACGCCGCTGGTGGTGATCGCCGGGCAGGAGTATGGCACGGGCAGTTCACGGGATTGGGCGGCCAAGGGAACCAAGCTGCTTGGAGTGCGGGCGGTGATCGCGCAGAGCTTCGAGCGCATCCATCGTTCGAACATGGTCGGCATGGGGGTGTTGCCCCTTCAGTTTCAGGGTGAGACCGGCGCGCAATCCCTGCGGCTTGACGGCACAGAGACCTTTGACATCGCGGGTCTGGAGGGGGAGTTGAAGCCGCGTCAGGAGTTGAAACTGCGAATCACGCGGTCGGACGGGAAGGCCGACGAGGTGCCGGTGAGGTGCCGGATCGACACGCCGATCGAAATCGAATACTACCGGCACGGGGGAATACTCCAATACGTGTTGCGGCAGTTGCTTGCCACGCGCTGAAGCTCAGGCCGCGGAAACGTCAGGCGGCGAAACAGCGCGGGGCGGTCCGGTGCTGGTCCGTACCACGATTTCAGCCGGCAGACGTCTCGGGGCGGGGCGTTCATTTTTGAGCAATCGGAGCATCGCCTCCATGGCCGCGGCGCCAAGGCGATACTTTGGCTGGCGAACCGTGGTGAGCGGGACACG
>DATKEE010000582.1:0-4861 GCA_035544555.1 Candidatus Methylomirabilota bacterium | reverse complement strand
GAGGATGTCCTCGAGCTGGGTCCGGGTGAGATCGACGTTCGCATGGGGCAGATCGATCTTGTTGATCACCGGGATGACGGTCAGGTTCTGTTTCATCGCCAGGTGGACGTTGGCGACGGTCTGAGCTTCGACCCCCTGGGCGGCATCGATGATGAGGAGGGCGCCCTCGCAGGCGGAGAGACTGCGCGAAACCTCGTAGGAGAAATCGACGTGTCCCGGGGTGTCGATCAGGTTGAGTTCGTAAGTTTCGCCATTTCGGGCTTTGTAAAGCATCGTGACCGGGTGGGCTTTGATGGTGATTCCGCGTTCCCGCTCGAGGTCCATCGAATCCAGCAACTGGGCCTGCATGTCGCGGTCGGAAATCGTGCCTGTCCGGTGCAGGAGCCGGTCGGAGAGCGTGGTCTTCCCGTGGTCGATGTGGGCGATGATGCTGAAGTTGCGTATGTGTGCTGCGTCCATGAACTGCTTTGGATACTCTGTATCGGCGTGAAGATAGCGGCGTTCTGATTGAAGAAAAGAAGGAATTGCGGCCAGACTGCCCATGTTTCGGCTCTGCCGGAATCGGAGCGCCTCCCCCGGTCGGGCCGCCGGCGGGTTGGGGATGGCGGCGTGGGACCTGATGGAAGGGATCAGACTTTGCGGGTCAGTTCGACGCCGACTTTCAAGAGTTTTTGAGCGTCCGCCGGGGAGGATGCCTCGGCGTAGATGCGCAGGATGGGTTCGGTGCCGGACCCGCGGAGCATGAGCCAGGCGGCGCTTTCGGCAATGAACTTCACTCCGTCATAGGCCTTGACCTCGGCGACGGGAGATTTGAGAAGCCTGGAAGGCGGGTTGCGTTGACAGTAATCCATCAACTTCTGGCGTTTCTCGAGCGGGAAATGCGTGTCCAGGCGCGCGTAGTGATGCGGGCCGTATTGCTTTTCCAACCGCTCGATCAGGCGGTTGATCGAGGTCTTTTCCGTCGCAAGCAGTTCGAGCAGCATCAACCCGGCGAGAATGCCGTCGCGCTCGGGAATGTGACCGGGGAAGCCGATTCCACCGCTTTCCTCGAAGCCGAGCAACACGTCCCCCTTGAGCATCTCGGCGCAGATGTATTTGAAGCCGACGCCGGTTTCCACCAGTTCCAATCCGTGATCGGCGCACATCCTGTCCACCATCGAAGTGGTGGTGAGCGCTTTGACCACCCGCCCCCTGCCCTTGCGGTTCTTGAGGAAGTGATGGAGCAGAAGACAGATGAGCTGATGAGTGGAAAGGTAATTGCCGCGACCGTCCATGCCCCCGACGCGGTCGGCATCGCCGTCGGTCACGAGGCAGAGATCATGGGGATGTTTCTGCAGATAAGCGCGGCTGACGGCGTAATTTTGTTCGATCGGCTCGGGATTGAGTCCGCCGAAGGAGGGGTTGTGTTCGGCATTGATGGTGGTGACCTTGCAGGTGGTCCCGGCAAGCAGGGATTCGAAGCATCCCGCGCCGACGCCGAAGAGCGCTTCGTGGGCGAACCGGAGGCGGGAGCGGCTGATGAGAGGGAAATCGACGAGACGTTTGATGGTGGTGTAGTAGCGGGGAAGGACATCCTTGACGACGATCTGCCGGGATTGGATGGCTTCCTGAAAATCGGCGCTTCGCACGGGGGAATCATCCAGCAGCGCCTCGACGCCCTGGCACATCGATGGTTCCGCGGAACCTCCATAGTGCGCCTTGAGTTTGAATCCGTTGAACGCGGGCGGGTTGTGGCTGGCGGTGATCATGACGCCCCCGACGGCTTTTTCGGCCTTGACCGCGAATGAAATGGCCGGCGTTGGGGTTGGGGACTTGACGAGCAGGACGGAGAATCCATTTCCCGCCAGGATCTCCGCGGCGCGCCGGGCGAACTGATCGGAGAGGAACCTCCGATCGAAGCCGACGACCACCGTGGGCCGGGTTTTTTCAACGGGGTGTTGATTCCAGAAATCCGCAGTGGCCTGGGTGACGCGGTCCAGGTTGGCGAAGGTGAATCCCTCGGCGATCACCGCCCGCCAGCCGTCCGTTCCGAATTTGATGTGGGTCATTTTCCTGAAAGGGATCCGGGATCGCGTCTCAACGTTTCAACAACAGCCCCGGCAGCAACCGAAGCCACCAAAGCCAGCGAAGGCCCTGCCGGGCGCGCGACAGGCGGCGGCGCTTGCGGAACATCAGCAGGCCTAGCAGAGGCCCCCCCAGGCGGATGGCGGGTCCGGCGGCGCGACACAGGGACCAAGCGCCATCAATCCACTCCGCCGGTCCGGAGAGTCGGGTGCATTCCACCCGCAGCGCCATGCGATTGATCTCGCTTTCCCCGGCCAACGCGTCCTTGAGCCGGCGGATCGTGTCTAATCTTCCTCTTCCAACCACGAGCGATCCTTTCGCAACTGGGCCAGCGTTTCCTGAAAGGGAGGCGGTCCATTTTTGATCCGGTTCCTGAGAGTGGTGAAGGCCACCCAGGCGGCCGTCAGATAGATGAGGCTGAAAGCGGCCAGCACGTACACACGCGCCGTCTCGGGAAAGAGGAACACCACCGTCAGAGTCACCAGGAGAATCGCAAGGGTGGCGGCCAGGATCGCGCCGGCCACCCAAAGGAGCAACCCCATCATTCTCAGCTTTTCCTCCTCCAACTCGATTGTGAAGAGGGCGATGCGGTTCTCCAGAATGGCGACTCCGGTGCGGGCGAGCTTGCGCAGTGAGGAGATGACTCCGGGTTTCCTGTCTGGCGGATGGGCCATGGACTAATTCCGATTGAGCAGCGCGCCGAACAGCAGTCCGACTCCCAACGCGATTCCCACGGAGTGGTAGGGATAATCGCGGATGAGTTTGTCGGTGGCGCGCGCCTGTTCGATGGCACGTTCTTCGAGTCGCTGACAATTGACCTTGGCGCTCGCCAATGCGGTTGTCAGCCGCTCCCGCGTGGCCTTGGCCTTTTCGCCAAGGTCTCCCGCGGTGCTCTTCAACAGTTCCTCGGTGTCCCGGATAATGAGTTTAAAATCCTGCAACAATTTCTCCCGTGTCACGTCCGACGACTTTAAATCTGCCGTTTCCATATCTGCCTTTCTCCTTAAGGGTGAGCGTTCAAGAACTTCGCAAGGCTTGTCCAATATTGCGTTCCTGCACGCCGGTGTCAACCCGAAGGCTTGAAAATGAACGAGTTAACACGGAGGGCTCATCAGGCGACGGCCGGGTTGGACAACCGCATCCCGGGGACGCCCTGAAACGGCCGCCCGTTCAACCAGCTTCCGCATCCGCGTCACAGCCGACTTCAAACTGGGTTTTCCGAACAGGCCCGTTCCACTGACAAAGACATCGGCTCCCGCATGGGCGCATTCGGTTGCGGTGGCGAGGTCGATGCCGCCATCGACTTCGATGTGGAAATCGAGTCCGCGGGCTTCGCGCCAAGCTCTTGCCTGTTGCACCTTGGGGAGGGTTTCCCGGATGAAAGACTGCCCTCCAAAACCGGGGTTCACGGTCATGACGAGGAGCAGGTCGATCCTGCCCAGGTAAGGTTCCATCTGGTTCATGGGAGTGCCGGGGTTGACGGCCAGCCCCGCCTTTTTTCCCAGTGCCCGTATCCGCCACAACAAATCCTCCACTCGATCCCCCAGTTCCACGTGCACCGTCATGCGATCCGCCCCCGCCTCCGCGAAAGCATCGATCAACACATCGGGTCGCTGGCACATGAGATGGACATCAAAGAACAATCGGACCAACGGGCGCAAGGTGCGGACGACCGCCGGACCAAAGGAGATGTTCGGCACGAAATGGCCGTCCATGATGTCGAGATGCAGCCATTCCGCTCCGGATCGGGCAACGCGGCGGGTCTCCTGTGCCAGCCGACCGAAGTCCGCGGCCAGCAGTGAGGGCGCAATGATCATGGGCGGAAGGCTATTGAATGTCGGGCTGTGGAGTCAAACTCTGCGGGGGTCGGTCCGCGATACCCTGCCGCCGCGTGGAGTCGCGGGTTCTACTCGTGTCGAAGCGCGACAATGGGGTCCAGGTTGGCCGCCCGCACGGCCGGATAGAGTCCGAACACCACGCCGACACCCATACTGATCCCGAGCGCGAGGGCGAGACTTTCGGGGGTGACGATCGTGGGCATGCCGGCGAAGGCGGTGATGGACCAGGGGATGATCAACCCGATGGCCATGCCGATGAGTCCGCCAATCATGGAAAGGACCACGGTTTCGATGAGGAACTGCCGGATGATCTGGCGTTTCTTGGCGCCAATGGCGCGCCGCACACCGATCTCACGCGTGCGCTCCGTGACCGACGCGAGCATGATGTTCATGATGCCGATGCCACCCACCAGAAGGCTGATGCCGGCGATGGAGCCGAGCACGATGTTGAACCGGCGTTTGGTGGCCTCGGCCTCGCGCAGCAGCGCAAGTGGAACGCTCATCCGGTAGTCCTCCTTTTTGTGGAATCGCTTGAGCATCGCCTCGATGCCCGCCGCCATCTTTTCCACGTTCTCCAGCTCGTCCACCTCGACGATGATCTGATGCAACTCGACCATTTCCCTCGTCTGGGTGCCGGAACTGCGCTGGCTGAAAATGTCGCCAAATCGTTCGCGGGCCACATTGATCGGGATGTAGGCATCGATGTCCTGGTCGGGCGTCTGGATGCCGGAGCCGGCCCCGGACGCGCTGCGTACGATGCCGATGACCTCGAAGTAATCGCTTCCCAGCCGGACCGATTGGCCGATGGTGCCGCGGGTGGCGAGGAGCTTGCGCGCCCCGTGCTCGGTCAGCACCACCACATTGCCGCGGTCGGCCACGTCCCGGGTTGCCAGCACCCGGCCCGCGATCATGGGCCGCTGGACGAGGTCAAACCATCGGGGATTCGTGCCGATGATTCG
>DATKEE010000581.1:0-10097 GCA_035544555.1 Candidatus Methylomirabilota bacterium | reverse complement strand
CCCCAATATGAGGCCGATGAACTGCGCCTGTTCGCCGACATCGTGGAGAAGGGATTCGTCTATCGCGGCAGGAAGCCGGTCTATTGGAGCATTCCCGCCCGGACCGCGCTGGCCGAGGCCGAGGTGGAATACCACGATCACGTCAGCCAGAGCATCTACGTGAAATTTCCCGTCATCGGCCGCCCGGGCGTCAGCCTCCTGATCTGGACCACCACGCCCTGGACCCTGCCGGCCAACCTCGCCGTCGCCTACAACTCCACCTTCAATTACTCGCTCGTCCGCGTGGGCGAGGAATCCTTCATTGTCTCCTCACTCCTCCTCGACACCATCGCCGCCAAATGCGGCTGGGAAGGCTTCCAGATCGAGCGCACTCTCGATGCCGAATTGCTCTCCGGAATCGAGTATCAACATCCGTTCATCCATCGCACCGGACGTCTCCACGCAGGCGACACGTTCGTCGAAAACACCACCGGCACCGGTTTCGTCCACATCGCGCCCGGCCACGGACTCGAGGACTACCACCTCGGTCTTCAGCACAACCTGCCCGTCTATTCGCCCGTGGATGACGACGGCCGCTTCGCGATGACAACGGACCTGCCCGAGGACCGGCAGATGCCCCGCGACCTCCTCGGCAAGCTCATCCTCGAAGTCAAGGGACGCAGTGAAGCCAACGAGGCCGTGCTCGATCTCCTCACCTCGAAACAAATGCTTGTCCATCGCGAGGATTACGTTCACAGCTACCCCCACTGCTGGCGCAGCAAGACCCCGGTGATCTTCCGCGCCATGGACCAGTGGTTCCTGCGCATCGACCACGACCGCCTCCGCGACCGCGCGCTGGAAGCGATCGACGGCGTCCGCTGGATTCCCGAATGGGGCCGCGGCCGCATCGAAGGCGCCGTGAAGACCCGTCCCGACTGGTGCATCTCGCGCCAGCGCACCTGGGGCGTGCCCATTCCCGCGTTTTACGATTCCAATGCCCGGCCAATCCTCGATGCCCGCATCGTCCGCCGCACCGCCGACCTCGTCGAACAGCATGGATCGAATGTCTGGTTCGAACGCTCCGTCGAGGAACTCTGGCGCGACGTGAAGCCCGACGATTGGGACGGACCGGAACCGGCCGGCAAATCCGTCGACACCCTCGATGTCTGGATCGATTCCGGGTCGTCCTCGCGATCCGTTTTGATGCGGCGTCCGGAACTGCGGCATGCTTCACCGGGCGCGCCCGCTGCGGGAGCCCCGGACGCCGGACCGGCTCCCCTGCCCTGGCAGGCCGATGTGTACATCGAGGGAAGCGACCAGCATCGCGGCTGGTTTCAATCCTCGCTGCTGCTTTCCCTGGCCGGCAATGGCGCGCCCCCGTTCCGGACAGTGTTGACGCATGGCTTCATGGTGGACGCGGATCGCGAGAAGATCTCCAAAAGCCGGCAGACCCGGGGCGGCTACGAAAAACCGCAGACCGCCGAGGCCTATGTGAAACGATACGGCGCGGACGTGGTTCGCCTCTGGGTTGCCTCGCAGGATTACCGCAACGACATCGTCGTGAGCGAGGAACGCATCGGCAAGGTGGGCGAAACCTACCGCCTCCTGCGCAATACGCTGCGCTATCAACTCTCCAATCTCTTCGACTTCGATCCCGCCCGGAACCACGTCCCCGACGAGTCCCTCACCGGACTGGATCGCTGGATACTCGACGAATTCGCCACACTCGAATCCGCCGTCCTCGATGCCTACAACGCCTGCGAGTTCCACGTCGTCTATCAAAAGCTCAGCCAGTTTGCCGCCGTGCAACTCTCGTCCATCCACCACGACCTGGTGAAGGACCGGCTCTACACAGACGCGGCCGGTTCGCCCCGACGGCGTTCCACCCAGACGACGCTTTACCGGCTGGCGGGCGGGCTCTGTCAAATGCTCGCGCCCATTCTCGCGTTCACGGCGGATGAGGCGTGGGAATTCCTTCCCGGACGGAGTGTGGATTCGGTGCATCTGTTGCACTGGCTGCCGCACCGGATTTCACGCCCGGAGGAGGAACGCCGCGTCTGGGACGAACTGTTCCGGTTGCGCGCGGCCGCGCTGCCGTCGCTCGAGGAAGCGCGTCAGACCAAACGCATCGGCAAGGCGCTGGACGCGAAGCTCATCCTCTCCGCCCCGGAAACCGCGCTGGCGGCCGCCCGCGAAAACCGGGAGGCGCTGCGCGAGTTGTTGAATGTTTCCCAACTCGAAATCAACAGCGCCCCCGGCGGCACGAACCCGGAACCGCGGTTCGAAGTTCGTCACGCCGACGGACACAAGTGCGCCCGCTGCTGGCACTGGGAAACGGACGTCGGTTCGCACAACGCGCATCCCACCCTCTGCGGCCGCTGCGTCCAGGCGATCGGGATCTGAAATCCGGGTTTACAGATTTCAAATCTCAAATCTCAGATTGTTCCGATCACCGCCTGTCCGACTTCCCTCGAAGCTCCCTGTTCTGGCGTGATTATCTCCGTCCTCTGCCTGGAGGCCCGTTCAGGAACGGAACACCGCGACCCGGGCGATCACGGAATATTTCATAGATCGCGCCATTGGAGAGGGAGACGACAAACAAATTGCCGTTCGGTCCGGTCTGAATGTCCGTGCCGATCCCGAACCCGGTTCCAAAGAGCAGGCTCTCACTCTCGGTGATGTCAAACTTCCCCAGGTTGTCGGCCACCCGATCCTCGAGGCGCGGATCATCAACCGCGATCTTGAGTCGGTTGCCGGTCAGTTTCAGGCGGAACAGATGTCCCTCCTCGAGAAAGGTCCGCGCGGCGCCGACCACCATGTCCCCCGTGTATTGAGGACCGAGTGCGCCGCTGTTGATGAAACCGACCCCGGCCGGTGCGACCTCGAACTTCCAACTGAATTCAGGATCGCTGTAGTGGGACACCGGGTCGCGGTCCGTCACCATGATCTGCCCGCGCACTTCCCCCGGAGGATGCGCGAGGGTGTGAAGGTTGGCGTAGGCCCGACCCTGCCGCATGCGCTCAACGAGATTCGCGATCGTCGGAACGAATCCGGGTCGCGCGATCACGTCCGCGTCTCCCACCGTTCCACTGGCAATCAGATCGCCCGCCGCGAAGTTCTCGCCATCAGTGAGCCCGTAGAGGAACAGGACCACCGGTCCGTTCTGGCCGCGCGCGCCCAGATGAATGTGCGCCTGCGTGGCGTCCTGAATGGGCCCCGTGGCGATGAGATCGAAGGAGAGCGTGCCGTCTGAATTCAGTTCGAACAGGGCCATCGCGCCGGCACCGGTCATCACCGGGGGCACTTCCTGCGAACCCGTCATCAGCGCTCCAAACTCGTCGCCGCCCTCGAACACCATGAACAGACGCGCCAGCGCCTCGTCGGGCGTATCCGCGATGCTTGTGGGCTCCCAGCGAATCTGTTGCAGCCCGAAGAACTCCTCACTGGTCTCAATCTCCTTGAACTGGTCAATCCGCCCAACCGGCCCCATGATCTGGATCCAGCCGAGGTTCGCGCCCGGTTCAACGCGGTTGATTTCCGTGAAGGTGTCATCGCCATTCTGCGCCTCCCACAGGTGGCCGGAAAACGGGTCGAATGCCATCCCAAAGCCGTTCCGGATGCCATAGGCGAAAACCTTCTGCAGGTTGGCGCCAGCCTCGCCACCACGCGACGCTCCCGCCCCGAAAAACGGATTGTCCCCGGGCGTCGAGCCGTCGTCATTCAATCGCAGAATCACTCCCGTCAGATGCGCGTCATCCGGTTCCGGCCCGCCAAACTGGTCGTCCGCCATGTTGCCCGCCGGCCCGGGACCGTCCGGGAGATTCTGCATCTGCCCCCGACGTCCGACGTCGCCGATGTAAATGTAAAGCTTCCCATCGGGACCGAAGCGGAGCACGCCGCCGTTGTGATTGCCGCGCGCGGGTTGATCCGCGTCCTCCTGAATGGCACGGATGCGGATGAGGTTGTGATCGAAGGTGAGCGTCGAGCCGTCCCAGACGAACCGGTCCACGCGGTTGCCCAGCAACGGGGTCTCCGAAACGACGGTGGTATCCTCGCCGGTCGAGCTTTCGGTCCAATAGAGGTACACGCCGGGATTCGCGGGGAACTGCGGATGCAGCGCGATGCCGAGCAGGCCCCGTTCGGAGGCGGAATTCACGGCAAGGTCGAGCACCGTGGCGGCGATGGCGCCGTCCACCACCTGCTGGACGCGCCCCGATCCCTTCTCGAGAACGAACAGCTCATCAGGGCCGGTAAAGGCCATGCTGATGGGTTGTTCCAATCCCGAGATGACCGTGCGCACACCCAGATTGGATTCGAGGATCCGGGGCTCGGCGGCCAGGCAGACCATGGAGGAGCAGGCAGCCGTGATCAAGGTGGCGCAGACCAGCCTTTGCAGACCGGTTGTAAGCCTGAACTTATTGGTACATAGAGCGTTCTTCATATGCTGTAGGGGTTCAAGGTTCATGGTTTCAGGAAGTGAACTGCGCAGTAGATACGAGAAATGACCTCCACTCCTGGTTCCCGGAAAATAATGCCGGGTTGTTCACAACCTGTGGATCAGGTGCGGTCGTTGGTTGTCCGGCCTTCAACCCGCGCTCGCCACCGACTCCTGAACCGGCGAGGCCGGACGTTGAAGCGTCCGTCCATCCACCCAGGTGCCTTCCACCAGAATGGAATGCGCCAGTTCCGGAATGCCACGCTCGTTCCGGTTGATCATGCCCACCAGGAAATCCACCGCCACCGAGCCGACCACCACACCGTTTTGATGGATCCCTCCAAATGTCCCGGAACCGTCGGGAGCGTTCAGATGAGCGAAGCCGACGTTCCCCGGCACCTTCCGTCCGAGATTCTTCAACCAGGCAAGAATCTCCTCCTGTTGACTGATGATCACATCGGGTCGGTGCTGCTTGCACCACTTCGCGAAAGCGGCCTCGTTCCAATCCTCGTCTTCAATGACCAGCAACGGCACCTGCTCGGCGGGTTTGTAGTGGCGCTGCTCACCGAGATAACTGCCCACCCAGTGATGATCGACGCGCTGGTCGTAGCTGGCGGCCATCGCCAGACCGATCCGCCGGTAGCCCAGGCGACGCAGCCGGCGCATGGCCAGCCTCATGGAGCGGAACTGGTGATTGACCGCGCGATGAAGCAGGGGGCGCGCGAGGGAGTATCCCAAGGTCACCGCCGAGAACTGCTCCCAATCGAGACGAAGGTGTCCGAGCGAAACCGGCAGCGGCGCGATGACCAGTCCGGTGATGTTCCGGTGGTAGAGGATGCTGCTCATCCTCTCGCTCGTCATTCCCGGGGAACGCAGCCAGAACTCCTCCAACCGGTATCCATGCCGGTCCGCGCTCTCCGCCGCTCCCCGGTGGAAGTCCTCATAAATCTTCGAGACCCGCCATCCCTCGCGCGTGGGAAAATTGGTGATGAAACCCAGGCTGAGGTTCTGCCGGACCGGACGCGCGGCCCGACGGTAACTCATGAGGGCGGAGACCAGCGGATTGGGGCGATATCCGAGCTTTTTGGCGATTTGGTGGACCTTCGCCCGCGTGGCCGAAGAGAGGTTCGATTGATTCCGCAACGCGCGCGACACCGTCATGAGGCTGACCCCCGCCTCCTGGGCGATATCCTTCAGCGTCACGGTTTTTTTGCTGGTCATACGGGCGGGAATGACCAGAGCCTTGACCAGCCCGGAAGGATTGTAAAGTAGCCATTTGTTCGATACCGGGAGCTTCGATGCCAAGGTTCGCGGCAAGGCCGGCCACAGGACACGAAACGCGACACCGGCCGCCGCGCCCGAGTCGAATCGTCCTACTTCAAGGAAGGCGACCGCCGGATCGCGGGTCGGGAGGGATCGTCCGCGGGGACCTCGCCGGGTCCCCGCACAAACTCATCCAGCCAAAACTTGAAATCCGAGGAAAACGAACCGTGGTTCTGAGGTTGATTCGTATTGCTTCCGGCGAACGACCACGGAAGCAGATCGAAGCAGACATTGTGAATCTGCGGCCTCAGATCCCCGGGCAGATCGGGCAGCGCCCGGATGACATTCTCCCACGAGCCCAGCGTGCGGTCCGTAATCGTCGGAGGCTTGGCAAACACGTCATCGATGTAGTTCAGCAGTGTCCCCCGGGGTATGATGTCCACCATGTCCATTGAATTGTCCCGCTCCCGAATCCGATGCAAACAAAGGTTGTGGAAGTGCACCACGTTCGAGTAATCCGCCTTCTGTCTTCTCAGATACGGCACGAGGGTCTCCTGGAAGCTTCGAATCGAACAGGCGGCGGCCATGTACGTGATACGCGAGGCCCGAATCTTCGGAGCCACTCGAAACACCTCGTTCAACACCATCGTTCCCATGCTGTGCCCGAAGAATTCCCATCGCAGCGTCTCCCCGAAAACATGCTCGGTGCCGGTCCACACCTCCAATTGCAGGGCAAAGTGATACATCGTTCCGTCAGGCTTCCGTCTCGTATCCCCACCCACCGCTCCGCGAGCCATCCAGTTGTCCACGTCCCTCTGCCGTTCCTCCCGGCTGACCTTCCTGAAAAACAACCTCTTGCGATAATAGGCCGGATAGTCGTAAGGCTCCGGCGGCTGAAACATCGTCCTCGTTCGCCGCACCATGTTGTCCCATGCCTGCGTCCCCAGACCGTCCGCAAAGGGCAGGGTGGCGATCTTGGTCGGCTGCGTGATCAAGTACGAGCCCAGCCGGTACATTCGCTCGCCCAGGCCGCGGATCCTTCCCTCGGGCTTCGGCCGACGAATGAACGCCTTCTCCGGACGGATGTCCTCCCGCTCGTGCTGCCAATCGTCGATCCTCGCCTCAAGGTCCTCCCAGGCGCGGGTCGCGCTGTCCCATCGACCCGGCATCTCCGCCGTCCGAAAGTCGTTATACCAGCGCCCCGCCAGAGTCAGGGGAAGCCGGACGATCCCCTTCGCCACGTCAACAACCAGCACGACCGGCGCGGTAATCTTGCCGAGAACCGGACGGATCTCCCCCTGTCGCACCGACAGGAGATGCTCGACGTAGGAATCATAAAAACCGGAGTTCCAAACCAGCAGAACCGGATAATACCCCTCCTCAACCATCCCGCCGTCGAGCAACTTTTCCAGACGCCGCTTGCTGCTCCTGTAGGAGTTGAGACCGCCGTGCGCAAACACGACCACCCGACCCCGCCCCGAGGGTTGTGTTCGGGAGAACTCGCGAATGCCGGCCTCGATGCTCGACACGCTGTTCGTATAACTGAACGCATCCACTTCGGCCCCCGAGCTGAGAAGCTTCCACTTCGAGCCCGGATCCAAATACCGTCCGCGCTCGTCCACCATGATCACGTGCTGGCGCGCCTGCTTCAAAGTCAACCCGGCTCGAAGCGGCAAAGCCGTCGGAACAAGGAGGAGCATCAGGACAATCGTCAATCGCACTGTTGGACGCGCAGGCATGCTTGTGTCCCGATTCATCCGGAATGGCGGATGTCGCTGTCAAGCCCATTCCATGGAAGCCGATTCCGCGATTCCGCGGTCCGACAACCCTCATCTCTCCCGCGCGCGCACAACGACCTCCCGATGCGCCTCCCGTACCCCATCCGTCACAACACACCGCAACCGGTATTCTCCCGCCTCGCTGAAGCGCGCGCTGGTGGAGGCGGCTTCAGCCGCAGAGAACGTCACAAGACCCACTCCCGTCCCTTCGCGACTCCACCGATACCTCAATCCCCCCAAATCCGCCGGCAATCCGTCGTCGCTCGCCGTGGCGGTCAACCGAACGGCGTCCCCCACTCGTATCTCCTCCTTGTCCGCGGCAATCTTCAGCGTGGGAGGCTCGTTGCCGGGCACATCGATCAACAGCGTCGCGCGCGCCTGCCGCGTCTCCGTTCCCCGCCGCGCCGCCAGTCGCAACACATACCGGCCCGGCCGTTGCACGGTCGCTGTGGTGGCCGGCATTTCCGGATCGGAAAACCGGATATCCCGGCCCTCGCCCGACTCCACTTCCCATCCGACCCGCACCGCGCCGCTCCCGGCCGCGCTCATCACCGCTCCATTCAACGCCACCGTCACCGGAAACTCCCCGGCGGTGACCTCGCGCGAGTTGCCCGCGGAGACCGTGAAGTATTCCTGATCGGCGCGCGAAACCACATGCAGATGAACGGTCACCGTGCGCGTGCCTGCCTCGCCGGCATCCACCGTGATTTCCGGATAATGCGTGCCGGCAGCCACCCCCCGCGCGAGCCGCAGTTGATGCTCATGCCCTTCGCCTTCGGCCGCCAGGGCTCCGCCGGCGGGTGTGACTTCGAGCCAGTCCACTGAACTCGTCACGGTGTACCTTTGTCCCGGATCACCTGTCGAATAAACCCGGAACTCCCCGCTCCAGTCCGTCCTCCCCTCACCGACTTCGCCTTGCACCACAAGCGGCTCGATGCGCGGCGCCGGAAGGGACGACAGCGGCTCCGTGCGCTCGAGAAAATAGACCGCGCCGCCATCGCCCTTGTCCTGTTTGCCGTAGGCCGCGACATACAAATGCCCGCGGGTGGGGTGCTCGCAGAGATCCAGCGGGTGATCGATCCGCAATGGCTCCTCCTTGTCATCCCGCAACGGTTCCCGGTCGATCACGCGCCCGTCGTCGCCGACCGTGAACGTATAAATCCTGTGGGCGCTGTAAAAGCACGTGATGACGCGGCCTCGCAGGACTCCGCTTGCGCGATACGCAATGATGCCGTTGGCGCTCCCGCCGCCAATGTCGTCGATCCGGTGCATGAGACTGGCGTCAAACGTGGCCGGCGGTTGAATCCCGACCGGGTAGGAGTCGATCTCCGTCCAGCCATCATCCCCGTCCGTGGGATTGCCGCCCATCAGGACAAACTCGCCGCGTGCGGCGTTTGGAAAGCCGTAGGTTTTGCCGCGCTCGATGATGGCCAGATACTCCGGCGGACGGGCGTTGCGAACGTCGGGAATGCCACCGCCCGCGCCGGTCTGGCCGTTGACATCGTTCTGGTTGCTGCACGCGTAAAGCCGTCCATTGGGATGCCACACGCAATCGTAAGCCTGACGGATCGCCGTCCCGTGCAACCGGACCGGCGCGTCGGGCGCGAACGGATTATAATCGCCGCCATCCCCGGTCTTCACATCCAGCACCCCCTCGATCCGCCGCACTTCAGCCTGAAGAATGGCTCCCGACAAAAGCTGCTCCGTCATGTGAGGCTCCCATCCCAGCGTCGTCGTGGACCCCACGCAAATGTAGAGCCGTCCGTCGGGTCCGAAACTAATGTCGTTCACCGTGTGAAACGCGTGCGGCAGATTCGTGATCTTCAACTCAAACCGCGCGGGAATTGTCGATCCGTGCGCCGGCAATCGCGCGCGGTAGATGCGTCCCGCCCAGGGATCCGACCAGCCGCTGTGACCTTGCAACGACTCCCCCAGCGCGATCCACGCGACCAGATTCTCCGAAGTCGCCTCCGGATCAAACGCCAGCCCGATCGGCTGCGCCGCTGAGTCGGCGCCCCAGTCATGCACCACTTCCATCCCGCCCGCCGGCCGCCCCTCCGCGTCCAGAAGATACCGGGTGAGCCGGGCGGAACCCGTGCGATCATGATAATTCATCGACACCACATACAGATGCCCGTCCGGTCCCACCTCGCAGGCCGTGTTCTGAATGCGGCCGTCCATCCGCTCCAGGCGAAAGCCAGGGGCGACGGATGCCGCGCCGCAGACACCCACAACCAACGCGGCGGCCACGACGCACCCGACACCCAAAGCGGCGCGCCCGACCGCCCGAAGAATGCGTCCGCTCATTGGAACCAGTGGAGACACTTCACGATTCATGGCGCCACGACCAACCTGGGAAGGATTCCAACCAACGGATCGCCGACCGCTTGAAATGCCGGTGTGTTCCTTGACCTCCATGCGGCCACGCCAAAGCTTCTTCCCCGTGTCCACAGTCCGAAATAGCCGGCGTCATTCACACCGGTCACGAATGGCTCCTCGACGTGTGTAACCGCGCCCACCGGAGTGTTCTCATACTCGGTGCCTCCAAAGGCATCGGGTGCAAACCACTTCATGAATGTGCCCTGACGGGGATCCAGACGCCGTCCATTGTAAGACTCGATTGTCTGCATCAGATACCATCC
>DATKEE010000580.1:0-6132 GCA_035544555.1 Candidatus Methylomirabilota bacterium | reverse complement strand
GTGCTCACCCCCGTCGCCGAACTGGAACCCGTCTTCGTCCAGGGATCCACAATCTCGCGCGCCACGCTCCACAACGAGGACGAAATCCGCCGCAAGGACATCCGCATCGGCGACACCGTCGTCATTCGCAAGGCGGGCATGGTCATTCCCGAGGTGTTCGACGTGGTGAGGTCCAAACGGCCCGCCGACGCAAAGCCCTTCGATCTGTTCCGTCATGTGGATGGCAAATGCCCCGCTTGCGGCGGTCCCATCGCGAAGGAGAAGATGTCCGCCGGCGACGCGGACGAGGTGGCCTGGCGTTGTCAGAACGTGGCGCGATGCCCGGCCCAACAGACCCGTCGCGTCGAATACTTCGCCCAGCGCAAGGCCCTCGATATCGAATCCCTGGGCGGCATCGTGGCCGAGAAGCTGGTCGAGCGCGGCCTCGTGAAGGAACCCCTGGAGCTCTTCGATCTGAAACTGGAACAGCTCGCCACCCTGAATCTCGGCACCGGAGAGGAGCCGCGCGTGTTCGGCGAAAAGAACGCCGCCAAGGTGATCGAGGCGTTGCAACGCGCCCGGGACCTGCCACTCCACCGATGGATTTACGCCCTCGCCATTCCGGACGTCGGCGACGTCATCGCCCGCCAACTCGCCCGCGCCCACCACTCCCTCCAGGAACTGGCCGCGTCCCGGGTTTTGCGCGACATCCGCGATCTGGGTGAAAAGGACGCCGAACGCAGGGAGATCAGTCCGCGCTCTCGCAAGAATCCGCCCACGGACGACAAGGAAAAGCGGGAACGAGAAGCACGTCACGCGAAACTGACCGAACTGGTGAAGGAACTCGAAGCGCGTCTCAAGGACTCCGACGCGAAGACCGCGCTGGCCGAGGTCGGTCCCGTGGTGGCCGGCAGCGTCCTCGATTTCTTCGCATCCGACGCCGGCAAGGCCATCCTCGCGCGCCTCGGGAAACTGGGCATCCAACCGGAACCCGAATCCGGTCTCGCCCCGGAGTCCTCGAAGGAAGCGCCGCTTGCCGGCAAGACCTTTGTCCTTACGGGCACGCTGCCGAATCTGAAACGCGATGAAGCCACCGCGATGATCGAATCCCAGGGCGGCAAGGTCACCGGCAGCGTGAGCCGGAACACCGACTACGTCGTCGCCGGCGAGGAGGCCGGCTCCAAGCTCGACAAGGCGACGAAGCTCGGCATTGCGATCCTCGACGAAGCGGCGCTCCGGAAGCTCTGCGAAGGCGCATGACAGGCGGATGTCCGTCGGCGCGGATTCCGTGATTACCGGCACGGACCGGAACCCTTCCTCCTTTTCTTCCTAACCACCTCCCCTGTTTCAATCCGCTCAACCTGATTAGTTTTCGCCCGCCGCGGACGAAAGGATTCCCGCGCTCATTTCCTTTCAAGTGGCCGAATGTGTTCGCTCCAGCGCTCCCGGATGACCCAACCGGGGGTCAACGGGCATCCCGTTCACCCCAATAATAAAAGGCCCGCATGTCCATGCACCCGCCGGCTCATGGACAACTCGAATTCTTTTCATTCAAGCGAACCGGAGATTATCCGCGCCTTGGTATGTCGGCTGCCAAGGCTTCGTCCGCCCCGCGCGGCGGGACGGCCTGCGGGCGTTCAACCCCAAACCATCCAACATGAACAAATACCAGCCGAGATCATTCAAACATCGTTCCCCCCTCAAACAATTCCGATTGGGCGCCATCGCCGGCGCCGCTCCCCTGTTGCTCGGGCTCTCGCCCATCGCGGCGCAGGAGGCTCCGATGGAGGAACCCGAAGCCCCGGTCGTGACCGGCACACTCTCGCTGACCGGCAACACGCACTTCATTTCCTACGGCCAGGACATCTGGGGAGCCGGCACCTCCTGGGACGCGCCGATCTTCAATCCCTCGGTCGAACTGTCCTACGATCTCGGTGGAGGCTTCTCTGCGGTGCTGGGCACCTGGTGGGACCTGAACAACAACGCCCCCTCGGATATCGGCAACGTCATCCAGGAGGTGGACGCGTGGATCGGCGTCAACTATGGCGCCGGGGATTGGAGCTTCACGCTGCTCTATCAGGAATGGATGTACGCCTCCCAATCCGAGCGCATCGTGGACTTCATCGTCGGTTACGACCACTGGCTCAACCCCAGCCTGACTCTGCACGCGCGGGTGGACCACGACATCGGTCCCGATTTCAGCAACGGCCTGGCGACTGTCCTCGGCATCGCCCCGGGAACCGAGGCCGGTCCGGTGTCGTTCTCCTTCCCCGTGAACATCGCCTTCGACACGGACGAGTTTCACGGCGGCGACGCGGGGTTCTCGTTCGCCTCCGCCGGCGTGGGCGCCAGTGTCCCGCTGACGTTCCTGCGCGGCTCCTGGACGCTCGATGCGGGAGTCACCTTCTACCACACCAACGACGACGTGATCCCGGTGAATCCGGATGACAACTTTCTCACCGGCAGCCTCGGTGTGACCCTCGCCTTTTGATCCTTCCGATCGGCCACGCATCCACACATCAACGCAAACCCGGTAAATCGAATATCCCCATGAAAATAAGAATCCCCTCACTATTATTGTCCGCTCTGGCCGGCGTCGCCGGTCTCCTCGTCCCCCACGCGGCTCCGGCCGCGGAAACCGTCAAGGTCGGCGTGCTGCATTCCCTCAGCGGCACGATGGCCATCAGCGAAACCTCGTTGAAGGACGTCCTCCTGTTCACCTTCGATGAGATCAACAAGGCCGGCGGTCTCAACGTGGCCGGGAAAAACTACCTGATCGAACCCGTCGTCGTGGACCCCGCCTCGAACTGGCCGCTTTTCGCCGAGAAAGCCGAGGAACTGCTCGTCAAGGACAAGGTGCCGGTCGTGTTCGGCTGCTGGACCTCCGTCAGCCGCAAGTCCGTGCTCCCCGTCTTCGAACGCCTCAACGGGCTGCTCTTCTACCCCGTGCAATACGAGGGCGAGGAACTGTCGAAGAACATCTTCTACACCGCGGAGGCCGTGAATCAACAGGCCATTCCCGCCGTGGATTACATGATCGAGGAGGGCAAGAAGAAGTTCTACCTGGTCGGCACCGACTACGTCTATCCGCGCACGACCAACAAGATCCTCAAGCAATACCTCAAATCGAAGGGCATCCCGGACTCCGCGATCATCGAGATCTACACGCCGTTCGGTCACACGGACTACCAGACGATCGTCTCCGAGATCAAACGCTTCGCCGCCGGCGGCAGCGCCTGTGTCATCAGCACCCTGAACGGCGACACCAATGTCCCGTTCTTCAAGGAGTTCGCCAACGCCGGACTCTCCTCGGAGAATTGTCCCGTCGTTTCCTTCTCCATCTCGGAGGATGAGTTCCGCGGATTGCCCGCCAGGGATCTCGTCGGCCACCTCGGTTGCTGGACCTACTTCATGTCCCTGAAAACCCCCGAGAACGAAAAGTTCGTCAGTGACTTCCTCGCCTGGGTCAAGGCACCGAAGGTCACCGGCGTGAACTACGACGTCTCGGGCGTCGATCCCCAGGGGCGTGTCACGTGCAGCCCGATGAATCTCTCCCGCATCGGCGTGTATCTGTGGAAACAGGCGGTCGAGAAGGCCGGGTCGTTCGACGTGGAGAAGGTCAGCGCCGCGCTGGTCGGCCAGAAGTTCAAGGGCCCCGCCGGGGAGGTGACCATGCAGGAGAACCATCACCTCGTAAACAACGTCTATGTGGGCGAAACCCTCGCCACCGGCCAGTTCCAGGTCATCAAATCCTTCACCGGCGTCGCCGCCGAACCGTTCAGTGAGAAGTTTCTGAAATAGGCCCGCGACAGAAGACGTGCGCAAACCAGGAGGCGGGCCACCACTCCCGGCCCGCCTCCCTCCTCACGCCCCGGCTCACGGATCGCATCGCATTGTGAAATTCCTTCCCACCCTGCTGCTGGGAGGCCTGATCGCCATCGCCTCCGTCCAGGCCGCCACGGTTGATCCGCGCGCCACCCTCGTCGAGGCCGTGCTGGCCGACGAGGCGGGAACGCGGATCGAACGGGTCAACCATCTGGCCGGAACCCGCGACGAACTCGTCATTCGCGCCCTGACCTCCTGGCGACTCAGCGAATTGTACGTTTATGAAGCGACCGACGGATCGCGCGTCCCTCTGCTGTTGAACACGGATCTCGACGACGAGGGTCGCGCGTCGGGCGTCGCTCTCGCCGACGGCGCTGTGCTCACCGATTCGGAAGGCGACCCGCTCCGGTTCCGGGCTGCGGACCTGACACCCCTGCACACGACCTCGGGGCTTCGACGGGCGATCAAGACGGCGCTGGACCTCTTCGCTCTGGGCGACAGCAACCCCAACATGCGGCGGGACGCGGTGGTCAAACTCGGCCAGCAGCTCAGTCCCGATTACCTTCCCCACCTCGAGGCGCGTCTCGACGAGGAGTCCGATGCCGGCGTTCAAAGGGCGCTCCGCGAAGCCGTTGCCCTGATCCGGACAGCCGATGCCGATCCCCGGGTCAGACGGGAGGCCGTCCGTGAACTCGGCAAACTGCGCTCCATCAATTCCCTCAGTTTTCTGCAACAACTCGATACCGACGCGCGGGCCGATCCGGATTCCTTCGATGAGGAGACGCGCGAGGCGCTTCGGATCTCCATCCTTCAGATTGAGAATTACATCTTCCGGGGACAACTCATCGGCACGGCATTCCGGGGTTTGAGTCTTGCCGCCGTGCTGCTGGTGGCCGCGCTCGGGCTGGCCATCACCTTCGGCCTCATGGGAGTCATCAACATGGCCCACGGCGAAATGATGGCCGTCGGCGCCTACACCACCTATGCCGTTCAGGGATTGTTCGGCGCCGGCCTGATGTTCAGCCCGCTTGGAATGTCCGTCACCCTCAAGGGAATGGGGCTCACGGGCGCGGCCCTGGACGCCTACTTCCTCGTCGCGCTCGTCGCTTCGTTCTTCATGGCCGCGCTGGTCGGTCTGGTCCTCGAGCGGGGGGTCATCCGCTTCCTTTACAAGCGGCCGCTCGAATCGCTGCTCGCGACGTGGGGCGTCAGTCTCGTGCTCCAGCAGATCTTCCGGCATACCTTCGGCGCCGCCAATGTCCAGGTGACCTCGCCCGGCTGGTTGAGCGGCAGCTTCGTCGTCCAGGACGTGCTCTTCGCCTACAACCGGTTGTTCGTCGTCGGATTCGCCTGCTTCATCGTGATCGGCACCTGGCTCCTCCTGACCCGCACGTCGCTCGGGCTCCAGATTCGCGCTGTCATGCAGAACCGCTCGATGGCCTCGTGCGTCGGCGTGCGCACCGACCGGGTCAACATGATGACCTTCGCCTTTGGATCCGGCCTCGCGGGGATGGCCGGGGCCTGCCTTTCCCAGATCGCCAACGTCGGCCCCAGCCTCGGTCAAAG
Source organism: Candidatus Methylomirabilota bacterium (assembly GCA_035544555.1). Classification (GTDB taxonomy): domain Bacteria; phylum Verrucomicrobiota; class Verrucomicrobiia; order Limisphaerales; family DATKEE01; genus DATKEE01. Next base: position 762 of record DATKEE010000580.1, on the reverse strand, counting down.
CTACATCATCGACTGCTTCATGATCGTGGTCCTGGGCGGCATCGGAAATCTCGTGGGAACCGTCTCTGCCTCGCTCGGCGTCGGAATGATGGACCAGGTCCTCCAGCCGTTCCTGGGCGCCGTGATGGGGAAGATAACCGTGCTGGCCGCCATCATCCTGTTCCTCCAATGGCGGCCGGCCGGTCTATTCGCCACCCGCAGCCGGAATCTCGAAGGATGATCCAGAAACTCCCGAAACGCGAACTCCTCCTCGTCGGCCTCATCGCCTTCATTGGCCTGGTGCTTCTGCCGTGCCTCAATGCCTTTGTCCCGGCCGGACACGCGCTCCACGTGAGCACGTTCACGCTGAGTGTTTACGGCAAATACCTCTGCTATGCCGTGCTCGCGATGGGCATCAATCTCCTCTGGGGTTACACCGGCCTTCTCAGCCTCGGCCAGTGCCTGTTCTTCTCCCTCGGCGGTTACGCCCTCGGCATGCACCTCATGCTGATGATCGGAACTCTCGGCCAGTACGGGAAGGCGATCCCGGATTTCATGGTCTTCCTCGAATACGAAACCCAATACGCCGCCACCGGCGGGCTTCCCCCCCATTGGATTCCCTTCAAAAACTTCTGGTTCGCCCTCGCCGCCGTGCTGTGGGTGCCCGGGCTCGTCGCGCTCGTCTTCGGGTTCCTCGCCTTCCGCTCGCGAATCAAGGGCGTCTATTTCTCCATTCTCAGCCAGGCCCTCACATACGCCGCCTGCCTCATGTTCTTTCGCAAT
>DATKEE010000579.1:0-3298 GCA_035544555.1 Candidatus Methylomirabilota bacterium | reverse complement strand
GAGCGAAACGCCACCCTGTGCCTGAAGTGCCATTTCCAGCAACGGGTGGGCGGTGAAATCCTGATCGGCGGACGGGAACACGCCAGCTTTCTGTCGCGGGGCAGTTGCTGGTCGGCCGGCTGTCATGAGGCCGTTCACGGTTCGCAGGTGAGTTCCTCGTTGCGGTTCTGAAGACACCCACAATCAACCAGGAAAGCCAGGAAAGCCATGAAAGTCCGCAAATCCTCAGCCGTGTGGCGGCGTCGAATGAGACTCGGCCCGGTGGTGCTCGGGAGTTGTGTTCTGGGTCCGTGCCTGCACGCGGCCGAGAGTCCCGGCGAATTTGAGTTGAAGCCGCCGACGCCGGTGGAGCCGGTCGAGGAAAAGTCCGCGCTGGACTACAGCAACTGGATTGAAGTGGGGGTGGGCGGATACATCGTGGATGGGAATGAGGGGCAGTTCCAGCAGCGCAGCGGCCGGCCGGCGACGGCGTTCGGGGGGATCGAATCGTATCATTACGAGAGCTACCTGAGCCGGGACACCCTGTTGACGCTGGACGGACGCGGGATTTGGGACATCAACGATTATTCGGTGAACCTGCGATTGGAGACGGAGGGAACGGGATATCTGGAGTTCGGGTATGAGGAGTTCCGCGTGTTTTACAACGGCAGCGGGGGATTCTTTCCGGTGAATGGGCAGTGGTTCGAACTCTATGACAACGCGCTGAGTCTGGATCGTGGACGGGCGTGGTTTGAAGGCGGGTTGCGGATTCCGGACGCGCCGGCGATGACGTTCCGATACACCTACATGTTCCGGGACGGGCAGAAGGATTCGACATCGTGGGGGGACAGCGGGCTGGCGGGGCTGGGAACCCGGGGCATTGTACCTGCATTCTGGGATCTGGACGAGGACCGGCACATTTTCGAGGGCGAGGTGGCGCATGACATCGGAAATACCGGCGTGGGGCTGGGAGTGCGATACGAGCTGAGCGACATCAACAACGCGCGCCAGATGCGGCGCCGGCCTGACGAGGCATCGGACCGGCATCTGACCCAGCGGGAGCGGGTGGACACGGACCTGTTCAACGCGCACGCGAGCACGGAGACCCGATTCAACGAGAAGGTGATGTTCACGACGGGTTATTCCTTCACGACGTTGAACACGGACATCGGGGGGACGCGCATCTACGGGGCGGGGTATGACGCGATGTATGATCCGTTGTTCGCGCGGAGGCAGGCGCGGGACGAGGGATACTTCGGGCTGCACGGGGGTTCGCAGATGAAACAGTATGTGGCGAATGTGAATCTTCTGCTGAGGCCGGTGGAGACGGTGCACGTGGTGCCGTCGGTGCGGGTGGAGAAGCGGAACATCGACAGCCGGTCGGCGTTCATCGAGAGCGCGGTTCAGCCGGGGACACTGGTGACGGTGGAGGAGAATCTGGAGGCGGAGAGCGACCGGGGGCTGATCGATGTTTCCGAGCGGCTGGAGGCGCGTTACACGGGGGTGGAGAACTGGGTGTTTTACGCGCGGGGTGACTGGACACAGGGCCAGGGAGACCTCCAGGAAATCGAGCGGGACGCGGCGACGACCGCCGTGGTGCTGGAGCGGGACACGGATGACGAGCGATTCACGCAGAAATACACTGCCGGCGCGAACTGGTATCCGCGTGCGGGGCTGAACTTTGGCGCGCAGTATTACCACAAGATCCGGAACAACGAATACGACCACAAGGTGGACTCGACCGACAACACCACGGGAAACCGGTATCCCGCCTGGTTTACGCATCAGGATTTCACGACCGATGACGTGAATTTCCGCGCGACGTGGCGGCCGTTGAACAACCTGACCCTGGTCGGGCGGTATGATTTTCAGCTCTCGACGGTGGACACGCAGGGGGACGGACTGGCGCTGGTGGAGAGTTCCGAGGTCACCAGCCACATCCTGAGCGGGAGCGCGAGTTGGACGCCGGTTTCGCGGCTCTATTTGCAGGCCTCGGTCAGTTACGCGATGGATGAAACCGAGACGCCGGTTCCGGGCATCACCCCGGTGGTGACCGATGCGGAGAACAATTACTGGAACGGGACATTCACCGCCGGTTTCGCGCTGGATGAGAAGACGGACCTCCAGGGCGATTATTTCTACTATCGTTCGGACAATTACCAGGACAACTCGGCGTTCAGCGTCCCGTTCGGATCCGAGGCCGAGGAGCACGGCGTGACCGTGGCCCTGATCCGGCGCATTCGCGAAAACCTGCAATGGACGATCAAGTATGGGTTTTTCACGCTGGATGACAGGACGTCCGGGGGCCACAACGATTACGACGCCCATTTGCTTTATACGAGTGTCAGGTGTTTGTTCTAGGGTCCGGCAGGACATCGACGCGGGCAGTCGGAGGGCCGGCGTCGGGTGTTGGACGTGAACCTCCGGAGATGAAATGGAAAAGAGTCTTATGAAAAGGAAATGGATGCTGGCAATGGTGGCCGGGAGCTTGAGCTTGAGCACCGGCATGGTTCTGGCGCAGGAGGATGTCCCAAAGATCACACCCGAGACGATCGCGCTGTACGACAAGAACTGCGCCTCGTGCCATGGCAAGGATGGCAAGGGGGAAACCCGCATGGGCAGAAGGGCGGGCGTGAAGGATTACACGGATGCCAAGGTCCAGGCCGAGATGAAGGACGAGCAGGCTTTCAAGTCGATCAAGGATGGCATGACCCGGGACGGCAAGGAGTTGATGAAACCGTTCAATGACAAACTGACCGATCAACAGATCAAGGAAGTGATCGCCCACATGCGCAGCTTCGCGAAGAAGGAATGAGGGGGATTCGCCGGGATCATTGCCGTCGGGATCCGGCGGAGAATTGCCGGAAGGCGGGACTTCGAGTGGCCGGGTTTGACATGGGGATGCCCGCGGGTGGAACAGCGAAAGGGCGATCCTTGATTGCGGCGGGGTCCGGGTGATCCGCGGACGGGCTTTCCGGGAATGAACGAAAAACCAGCAACCTCCCCCGCGGTGACGGGGCTGTTCAAGAACTGGCTGAGCCTGGCCGGCGCGGTGGTAGCGCTTGGGAGTCTCTTCGCGTTTCTGCTGCTCTTCGCCATCGACGTCTTCGCGCATGACGGCAATCCCTACATGGGCATTCTGGCCTATGTGGTGGCGCCGGGTTTCCTGTTCCTGGGATTGTTCCTGATCGCGATGGGGGCCTGGCTTCGCCGGCGGCATCTGCGCAAGGGCGGCGCGGCGCCGCCGCACGCGCTGACCATCGATCTGTCGCGGGCGCGCGACCGGAAGGCGTTGGTTGGCTTCACCATCGGCACGATC
>DATKEE010000578.1:0-4064 GCA_035544555.1 Candidatus Methylomirabilota bacterium | reverse complement strand
CAATCCCTATGCTGTTCGTCCTGGCCGCCACCGCTCACGGTGCACCGTCACCCGCCGCCTCAGCGGAATCCTCACCGCTTCGTCCCGAGTCCGCCCTGTCCGGTTTCCGCCTGGAACCGGGCCTGCGCATCGAACTCGTCGCCGCGGAACCCACTGTCATCGATCCCGTGGCAATGGCCTTCGATGAACGGGGACGCCTGTTCGTTGCCGAGAATCGCGGTTATCCCACCGGGCCACCCGCCGGTGATGCTCCGGCAGGCGTGATCGCCCTGCTCGAAGATCGCGATGGAGACGGGCATTACGAGACCCGCCATGATTACGCCACCAACCTGACCTTCCCGAACGGTGTGCTCCCCTGGAAAGGCGGCGTCATCGTCACGTGCGCGCCGGACGTGCTCCATCTCAGGGACACGGACGGTGATGGTCACGCGGATGTCCGGCAGGTGTTGCTGACCGGATTCACCACGAACGCCAGCACCCAACTTCGCGTCAGCCATCCCACACTCGGTCCGGACGGCTGGATCTATCTCACCTGCGGCCTGAGCGGCGGCACCGTCACCTCACCGCTTCATCCCGAACGCCCGCCATTCGAAGTCAGAGGCGATGTCCGTTTCCATCCCAGCACACTTCAAGTGGAGGCCGCCGACGGCCGCGGACAGTTCGGCCAAACCTTCAACGACGCCGGTCATCGCTTCGTTTGTCACAATCGCGTTCACATCCAGCACGTCGTCCTTTCCTCCCGGCACCTCGAACGCAACCCCCATCTGGCCTTCTCCTCGGTCATGCAGGACTGTCCGGATCTCGAGCCGAATCCGTTTCTCCGGGGCGGGGGCGGCGCGGCGCGCATTTATCCGATCAGCGACAACCTTACGACCGCCGATTCGCACGCCGGCACCTTCAGCGCCGCGTGCGGTCTGCTCATCCACCGGGGATCGGCATTGCCCGATGACTGTCTCGGCAACGCCTTTGTCTGCGATCCTACCGGCAACCTGATCCATCGCGACCGGCTTCTCCCGCACGGCGCCACCTTTGCCGCCCAGCGGGTCCATGAACAAATCGAGTTCTGCGCCTCCACGGATAACTGGTTCCGCCCCGTCTTCCTCGCCCACGGCCCCGATGGCGCGCTCTACGTATGCGACATGTATCGCAAGACCATCGAACACCCGGACTATCTTCCGGAGGAGGTCCGCAAACGAACCGATTTCGACAGCGGCAGGGCATTCGGACGCATCTATCGCATCATCGCGGACAGCGCTCCCCCTCATTCCGAAGCGCCGGTCCTTCCGGAATTCAATGAGGGGTCGTTGCCCGATCTTGTGGCGTTGCTGAAGAATGAGAACGGCTGGGTTCGTGACACCGCCTTCCGTCTCCTTGTGGAAAGAAGCGACAGCGCGGCCATTCCCGCCCTGCGGAAGCTACTCCTCGAGGACGCGCCTCCCCCGGCAGCCGTCGCCGCCCTTCGCCTCCTCGATCATTTCGACGGAATCGAATCCCCTCTACTCGAACAAGCCCTCCAGCACGACGCTCCAATGGTTCGGGAGACCGCGGTCGCCCTTGTCGAATCACGAATCGCGACTCAACCCGGATTGATTGAAGGCCTCCTGGCACTGGCCGACGATCCCGATGCCAGGGTGCGCTTTCAAACCGCCCTCGCACTCGGCGAAAGCCGGGACTCACGGTCATTGACCGCGCTGGCAATCATTGCGGCTCGCGACGGCCGGGATCGCTGGACGCGCGCGGCTGTGCTGAGTTCCGTCGCCAAACGCGAGCGCGTGCTGTTGTCCCGCCTGCTCGAAACCTCCCCAGCGGCCGGCACAATGGAACCCGGTGCTCTGCTGTTCGATCTCGGACGAATCATCGGCGCGTCCTGTCAGCCTGAGGAATTCACCAACCTCGTCACCCAACTCGTTCAGGAGGTCCGATCTCAACAACCCGCGGTGAGGATCGGCCTGGTGTCGGGCGCCTTGAACGGCTTGCGGCCGCGCCTGAAAGCCAGCGACCGTGATTCCGTGCTCGGATTGTTCGGCGGGACGGAACAAAAGCAGGAGCCCTCTCCCCCGGCCTCAGCCCGGGCACTGCTGAATGAAGCGGTGTCGCTCGCGCGGAATCCGAGCACTCCCCTCGAATCACGCCTCCATGCCATTCCCCTGCTGGCGCTCCTCGAAGCCGGGCAGAGTGTCGGCCTCCTGACCGCCCTGATCGACCATCGCGAACCGGCGTCGGTCCAGACGACCGCCATCGAGACCCTCGGAGGGATTGATTCCGAACTGGTGACCCGGGAACTCCTGGCGCCGGATCGATGGCGCTCGCTCACACCCGCCGCGCGCGAACGCGCACTGACTGAACTCACCTCCCGGCGTCACCACGTCACCCGGCTGCTCGAGGGCATTTCTGAAGGCCGTCCCGCAACCCATTTCCTCAACGCGGCGCAGCGCCGGCGATTGCTCAACCATCCGGAGCCGGAGATACGCGCGCGCGCGCGACAGTTGCTCGATGCCCCGGCTCCGGCGGATCGAATGGCCGCTCTCGAAGAAAGCAAGGCCGCCCTCCGGCTCAACCCCCATCCGGAGAATGGACGCGCGGTCTTCCTTCGAGCCTGCGCCTCGTGCCATCGACTCGACCGCGAGGGCACCGCCTTCGGACCCGATCTGTTTGATGTCCGCAATCAGTCCAAGGAATCGTTGTTGTTGCATCTCGTGGTTCCGGAACATGAAATCGCCCCGGGTTACGCCGGCTACACCTTGGAAACCACGGATGGCCGGACGCTGTCGGGGATCATTGTGGCCGAAACCGCGACCGGCATCACCCTGCGGCAGCCATTGGGCGTCGAGGAAACGTTGCTGCGGGAGCGTATCGCGCGGATTGACGCGGACGACCTTTCCTTGATGCCGCAGGAACTGGAAAGGTCCATGACATTGCAGGAGCTGGCTGATCTGCTCGCGTATCTGAAAGGCGAACATTGAATATAAAGAAATACAACGTGGGAATCATCGGTTACGGCTGGGTGGCCGGGGCACACATCGACGCCATCAACGCCGGTGCGCTCGGACAGGTCACGGCGGTCTGTTCGTCGCGAAAACTGGATGATGCCGAACTGACGCGCCGCCACGGCTCATCCATAAAGGCCTTCACTGACCTGGACCGGATGCTGGCCGACAAGGACATCCATGTTGTCTCGATTTGCGGCTATCCCTGGCAGCACGCGGAACAGGTCATCGCCGCCGCCCGCGCCGGAAAGCACATCATCGTCGAGAAACCCCTCGCCCTCTCGCTGAAGGATCTCCGCGAGATCGAACGCGTGGTGAAATCCAGCGGCGTCCGGTTCTGCGCCTGTTTCGAGTGCCGCTTCTCCAGCCAGTTTCTGACGGTCAAGGCGGTCCTTGATCGCGGCCTGCTGGGCAGGCTTCATTACGCCGAGGTCGATTATTACCACGGCATCGGACCCTGGTATGGCCAGTTCCGCTGGAACGTCACGAAAAAGGGCGGAGGCAGCAGCCTGCTCTCGGCCGGCTGTCACGCCATCGACGCCCTGCTGCTTTGCATGGACGGCGAGGTGGAAAGCGTCACCAGCCACACCACCCAATCCGCGAACGCCGACTTCGCGAAGTACGAATACCCCACCACCAGCGTCAGCCTCCTGAAATTCACCGATGGCCGCGTGGGCAAGTGCGCCTCGGTCATCGATTGCCACCAACCCTACTACTTTCACACGCACCTGGTCGGCAGCGAGGGCAGCCTGCTCGACAACAGGTTCCATTCAACCCAACTCGGCGGACTCAACAAGCAAACGTGGAGCGAATTGTCGATGAAACTCCTCGATTCCGGCGATGTCTCCGATCACCCCTATCAAACCCAGTTCGACGCCTTCTTTGCCGCGCTCGAACGCAACGAAGACATGCCGCTCACCGGTCTTGCCGATGCCGTGAGGGCGCACGAGGTGATCTTCGCCGCCGACCTGTCCGCCGCGGAAAATCGTCCGGTGCGAATGGAGGAGATCCGTGGCCAATAACGTGGCCATGGCCATCGGAGCGCACCCGGACGACATCGAATTCCTGATGGCCGGA
>DATKEE010000577.1:0-3696 GCA_035544555.1 Candidatus Methylomirabilota bacterium | reverse complement strand
ATCGCGTTCGTCGCATTCGACCTGTTGCACCTCGACGGTCTCAATCTGAGGAAACTGCCGCTGGACTCGCGACTGGAGCGTCTCGCCGCGTTGATAGGCGACGGGTCGGACACGGTCCAGCTTTCGAAAGCGTGGCCGGCCGATCAGGGCAGGGATCTTTTCAAGCAGGCTTGCAAAAACGGGTTGGAAGGAATCATCAGCAAGAAGTCCAAGGGGAAATATCTCGATGGCGCGCGCAAGGATTGGGCGAAATCCAAGTGCCGCGCCCGTCAGGAGTTCGTGATCTGTGGCTACACCGCGCCCAGGGGGTCGCTGCCGGGATTTGGCGCGCTGGTCCTCGCGTCGTTTGAAAACGGCAAGCTGATCCCGCGTGGCAAGGTCGGCACCGGGTTCACCGATGCCATGCGAAAGAGGATGTTGGCACTCTTCAAACCGCTGCGGATTTCGGAGGAACCATTTCCCTCGAAGGAGCCGGAGGTCACTTGGCTGGAGCCCGAACTCGTCGCCGAGATCGAGTTTGCGGAGCTCACCCGTGACGGTTCGATCCGCCAGGGAAGCTTCATCGGCCTCCGTGAGGACAAGGCGCCGACCGATGTGCATCTCGACGCGCTGCAAGCTGCGGGCGTGGACGGCAAGCAACTGAAAGCGGCGGGCATCAACATCAGCCATCCGGAACGACTCGTCTATCCGGCAGATGGGATCACCAAGATGGAAGTCGCCCGCCACTACGAGCGGGTGGGGGAGTGGATGCTTCCTCACGTGGCTGACAGGCCGCTTGCGTTGCTGCGCGCGCCCGATGGAATCACCGGAAAGATGTTTTTTCAGAAGTCGTTCCCCACTCACATTCCCCCGCATGTCGTGCAGAAGGAACTCGCGGACGGAACCAACGTGTTTTACGTGAAGGACACCGAGGGGCTGGTCGCCCTGGCCCAGTTCGGAGCCATCGAATTCCATCCGTGGGGCTCCCGCATCGACAGGCTGGAACGGCCGGACGTGCTCACCTGGGACCTTGATCCGGATCCGGCCGTGCCCTGGCCGGAAGTGCTCGGAGCCGCCCTCCTGCTGCGCGACTATCTGGCGGATGAGGGGTTGATCACCGTCCTCAAGACGTCCGGCGGCAAGGGACTTCATATCGTGCTGCACCTGAGGCGAAGCCACGAATGGCCGGCCATGCGGGATTTCACAAAGGCGGTCGCCCGGGTCATCGCGGCCCACAATCCGAAGCGGTTCGTCGTGACCGCAACCAAGTCGAAACGCAGCGGAAAGATCTTCATCGACTGGATGCGCAACGGCCGGGGAGCCACCTGCATCGCCCCGTGGAGCCTCCGCGCCCGGCCGGGCGCGGCGGTGTCGATGCCTGTCAACTGGTCCGACCTGAGAGAGATCGACGCCGGCGGATTCACCATTCGTGAGCCGCTGGAGCCGCCGTCGGATTGGCTGGATCTCAAGCCGCAGACGGTCACCCGGGCATTTTTGAAACGATTGGACCTCAAGTGACTCGCTCGATCCGCCAAGCCGGTCTTGCTCCTCCCGACGTGATCATGGCGAGACTGGGTTGGGCGTCAATTGTCCAAGACGCCATACGCTGGAGTAGCTGTCCGGGTAACACCCCATAGCCCGCGCCAGTGTCTGTGGTGCAAATTAACCGCTACTGGTGGAAACCATGAAGCGGAAAAGCCGACCACCAACATCAAACAGGAACAAATTATGAACAAAGAAAATACGATCCGAGAAGGCAAACAAAAGGGCGCCGACGCCAACCCTGATCCCATCACCGGCAGCCCGGGCGCGCATCCGGTCGGCACCGGAGTCGGTGCCGCGGGCGGAGCCGCCGCCGGGGCCGCCATTGGGGCCATTGGCGGGCCGATCGGGGCCGGTGTGGGACTGGTTGCCGGGGCCGTCGCGGGCGGACTGGCCGGCAAGGGAGTCGCCGAGAGAATAGACCCCACCGTCGAGGACGAATATTGGAGAACCAACTTCTCGAAACAAAAGTACGTGGAGGCGGATGCCCCCTATGAAAACTATCAATCGGCCTACCGCATCGGATATGAAGGACGGAGCCAGTATCCCGGGAAGAAGTACGAGGAAGTGGAAGAGGATCTCCGGCGCAACTACGAGCAGGGCAAGGGCAACGGAAGCGTTGCCTGGGACAAAGCCCGGAACGCCACGCGGGATGCCTGGCACCGGGTTGAGCGTGCCCTGCCGGGTGATGCGGACGGGGACGGGCGATAAACTCCCAATCCTGCAGGCTCGGGTGCCGGCCTCGTTGATCGAAGCCGGCACCCTCATGCTTCGCATTAAAGGTCGAACGGATCTCGGACCCATGCACCACCATCAGTGAAGGATCCGGATAATTGCACGCTGGAGGAGGCGCGCTCGAAACGCGTGGTCGTTGGCAGGCTGCGTCGGGCGGCTCGGCGGGTTTGGGCGGTGGTGGGTCTCGCTGTGAGGAAGTTTTTTGGGCAGGATGGAACGCAATGGGCGGCGGCCTTTGCCTTCAATGCGTTTTTCTCGCTCTTCCCGCTGATCGTCCTGCTCGTGACCATTGCCTCGTTCTTTGTGGATGAGGAGCGGGCGGGAGACGAGGTGATCGCCTTCCTGCAAAGCCGGACGCCGATCAGCGGCGACATGGAACGGCAGATCACCGAAACGATCGGCGGAGTCGTTGAGGCACGCGAACAGGCGGGTGTGGTTGCGCTGGTTGTCCTGGTCTGGGCATCCCTCAAGAGTTTCATCACTTTGATTCGGGCGACCAACCATGCCTGGGGTCTCGCGCGTTACAGCTGGTGGCGGCTGCCGTTGCGCAGCCTGCTGCTGCTCGGCAGCACGGCGGCCGCGGTGCTGTTGGGAGTGGCGGCGCCAATGCTGGCACGAGCGGCGAAGAGCTGGCTCGCGGCCGCACGCGGTTTGGATGGCTGGATCTACGAGTCGATAGGTTTCTTGTTCCCGTTGGTGGTGTTGTTCCTTGGGCTCAGTCTGTTTTACCGGCTTGCTCCGCGACGGCCCACACGGTTTGCCGAAGTCTGGGCTGGTGCCCTGTGCGCCACGTTGCTCCTGCGGGCGGCGGAAGCCCTGTTTGTCATCTACTTGAAGGACTATGCCACCTTGAACGCGCTTTACGGCGCGTTCGGCGGGATCATGGCGTTGCTGTTGTGGATCTATATTTCCGGATGCATTTTCATCTTTGGTGCGTGTCTCTGCGCCAGTCGTTCCGAAGTGCTGGGACAACCGGCGGGGAGTGGGTTCGCGAACGCAGGGTAACACCCCATTTCCAAGAGACCGGTCCTACAGCATTCTAACGTTGTGAAGCCGAATCCCGCTTGGACCTCCAGCTATTGCCCGTCATGAAACACAGCAAACATCACGATCATCCCCGACATACCGCCGCCGAACCCCAGCCTGTACGGTTTGATTTCTTCGATCCGGCCGCCACCACCGTGGCGATTGCAGGCACGTTCAACGAATGGCAGCCCGCCGCGAAGGCCATGCACCCCGTGGGCGGCGGCCATTGGTTGAAGGAAACTGTGCTGCCACCCGGCACCTACGAATACTGCCTCGTGGTGGACGGCCACTGGCGGCCCGACCCGGCCGCCCGGGAGAGCGTGCCCAATCCGTACGGCGGACAGAACTCGATCTTGAAAGTCGCCCGCACGCCGGCTGCCGCGCGGCTCGCGGACGCGGAAAGCGCACCCCTTA
>DATKEE010000576.1:0-2516 GCA_035544555.1 Candidatus Methylomirabilota bacterium | reverse complement strand
CCGCACTCCAAGACGCTGGCGCGAGAATCGGATGCCCCGCATGAATGGATACGGTGATTCAGGATTCGCGCTCCGCCGCTCATCGTGCTACTCAATGTCTCATGCGCACGACGAACCCGTCCCGCCTGCCCGCTTTCCTCGTCACCCTGTTAACCGCGTCCTGCATCAGCGCCGGCGGTGCCGATGATTCCCCGCCGCCAACCGGCAGGGGCATTGCCGGCGCTTACGTCGCCGACCGCGACATTGCCTCCCATCCGGCGGTGATCTTCGCGGAGGACTTCGAGTCGGACGATTACAAGGAGCACTGGGACGAGGCGCGCGATGACCGTGGCGAGCTGCTCTCGTTGGCGGTGCCTGGTGAAGCGGCCGGTCCTTTTGGCCGGAGCCTGAAGGTCACGGCCGTATTGGGACGGAACACCGGCGGCGGGCTGACCAAATGGTTCGAATTCGCGGACCCGATTTTCATCCGCTTTTACACACGGTTCGCGCCCGACTGCGATTACGTGCATCACTTCGTCACGCTGCGCGCGAACAAGTCGTTGCGGGGCCGGGATCGCTGGAGCGGGTTCGGCGGCGCGGGATTGAAACCGGCGGGCGACGAACGGTTCTCGACCGCGCTCGAGCCGTGGGGCAACTGGGGTCGATGGCCGACGCCCGGGCGCTGGAACTTCTACAGTTACTGGCACGAGATGGAGGCCAGCCCGGACGGCAAATTCTGGGGCAACAGCTTCAAACCCGACGAGCAACCGGACATCCGCAGGGACGAATGGATCTGCGCCGAGTTCATGCTCAAACACAACACGCCGGGTCAACGCGACGGCGAACAGGCCTTCTGGATCGACGGCGCATTGAGGGGGCATTGGAAGGGGATCAACTGGCGCACAACGGAGGGACTGAAAGCGAACGCGCTGACGCTCGAAAGCTATGTCACGGATCGGTGGACGGAGAACCGGACGAACATCGTGTATTTCGACAACGTCGTGATCGCCCGCGAATACATCGGGCCGATGCAGCCATCCGAATAACCATTCAGCCTGGATGAAAACCGCGGATATCGGGGATGAAGGCAACATCAGTAGATCGAGGTTGACCTGAAATCCTTTCACCCGCTTCCAGGCGCGCCCATCTGAATGGGTGCGGGTCTTGGCTGTTGCCCGTCGGGCGGCCGCCTGTTAGGAACAGGGTTGTTACAGTCGGAACAGGCCCATGATTCGATTCACTTCAGAGCGCGGGTGGAAACGGGTGGAGCGAACGCGCTTCGCGGGCTTCACCCTGATCGAACTGCTGGTGGTCATCGCCATCATCGCGATTCTCGCGGGGATGCTGCTCCCGGCGCTCTCCAACGCGAAAGTCAAGGCCCAGGGAATCCACTGCCTGAACAGCCTCAAGCAACTGCAATACGCCTGGCATTTTTACGCGGATGACAACCAGGACCGAATCACCTCATCCGGGTACCTGAATCCGACGGAACCCTCGGCCTGGGTGGGCGGGTGGCTCGATTTCAACGGCAGCAACACCGACAACACAAACACGGCGCTGCTGCGGGATCCGGTTCATTCGAAGTTTGCGGCCTATCTGGAGGCCCCGGACGTTTACAAATGCCCGGCGGACCGCAGCGGGGTGGTGATCGGCGGAAGCTTCCATCCCCGGGTACGCAGCATGGGGATGAGCCAGGCGCTTGGCGGCCCCGGCGGATGGCTGCCGCCCGGCAATTACAACCCGAACCAGACCGCCTATCGCACGTATTTCAAAACCGCCGATATCACGGTTCCTTCACCCTCGATGCTCTATGTCCTGCTGGACGAGCACCCGGACAGCATCAATGCCGGCGGCTTTGCAAATCAAATGGTCGAGACGTTGCGCCAGTCGAAGATCATCGATTTTCCGGCGAGTTATCACAATGGGGCGGCGGGTATCTCATTCGCCGATGGACATGCCGAGATCAAGAAGTGGTTGGACGAACGCACACGGCCTCCGGAGAAGTATGACAACAATCTGCAACTCAATGTGCCGTCGCCAAACAACCTCGACATGCTCTGGCTCGCGGAACGGACCTCGAGCCGGATCGCGCCCTGATCAGCCACGAATCTCAAAGCCGGTACCCACCCTGCCCTTGTGATGGCGCTCGCTCTCAAACATCCACCATCACCTTGAACCCGCCGTAGGTCATGCGCTTCGGATCGAAGGGCATGTTCTTCTCATCGCACATCCCGGCAAGGCGCGGGTCCTTCATCACCCGTGCGTTTACCTGGTCGCGGTGGGCGCGGGACTTGTACACGATCCAGGCGAATACCACCGTCTCCCCGGCCTTCGCCTTCGCGTTCTTCGGGAACGGAACTCCGAACTTTGTCTTCAGATCATCCCCGGCGCACTCGCGATACTCGAGTGCGCCGTGTTCCTTCCAGATCTTGCCCGCCTTCTGCGCCATTCGACGGTAGGTTTGCAGGTTCTTTTTCGGCACCGGCAGGACAAATCCATCCACGTATTTCATGGGTTCCTTTATGCTTGAGTTGTTG
>DATKEE010000575.1:0-4612 GCA_035544555.1 Candidatus Methylomirabilota bacterium | reverse complement strand
CGTTTATCGAACTGTCCCGAAAGGACCGACTGCCAATCCTCTATGAGGACCGGTCGGTGCTGGCGATTGACAAGCCGGCCGGATGGATGCTGGTGCCGTTTTCGTGGCAGAAGACCGGGCGCAATCTGCAGGCGGCCATCGTATCCTCGATTGCCGCCGGCCATTTCTGGGCGCGCTCGAGGAATCTGAAATTTCTTCGTCACGTTCATCGTCTGGACGCGGAGACGTCGGGTGTGCTCCTTTTCGCCAAAAGCCTTGGGGCGCTCGACAGTCTGGGGGCGTTGTTTGAGACGCGACGGATGGAGAAGGTGTATCTGGCGGTGACAAGGGAGGCGCCGAGGGAGGAGACCTGGACCTGCCGGTTGAGCGTTGCGCCGGATCCATCGCAAATCGGCCGGATGATCGCGGATCGGAAGGGCAGGGAGGCGGAGACGGCGTTTCGGGTGATTACCCGGGCTGAGGGTGCTTGGCTGATCGAGGCGCGACCGTTGACCGGACGGACCCATCAAATCCGGGTTCACCTTGCGGAGTCGGGATGTTCCATCGTGGGGGATGAACTGTATGGTCGGGCGGAGCGGGGACCGATGGGGCTGCGGGCGGTGTCGCTGGGTTATCAGGATCCGTTCACGCGGCGGCGGGTGGTGATCACGGCGCCGGAGGGCGAGTTTCTGGTTCGACATGGGTTTGATCCCGGAGTCAAATGAGCCGTTCCACCGCAAGGCGCTTATGTTTCGTCGGGATTTGATTGAGAGATTGATGGCCGGGCCGATGACGGCGGCGCGGATTGCGCGGGAGGCGCGGGCGCCGATTGCCGAGGTGGTGGAGGATCTGGGGCATCTGGAGAAGAGTTTGAAGCATCAGGGCCGGAGGCTGATGGTGGAGCCCGCGGTCTGCCGGAAGTGCGGGTTTGTGTTCGGACGGGATAAGTTTGCCCGGCCATCGCGCTGTCCGGAATGCCGCGGGACATGGCTGACGGAGCCGGTGGTGAGTGTCGTGGAGTCGGAATGACCTGAAGAATTGTGTAACGTTTTAACCGGGCGGGGTGATTTAACGGTGACACCTGCCGTGCCGGCGAAGATCGGGAGACCGCGACAGGGAACGAAACGACGTTGCACGACAACAAGAACCGAAGCGCCTGAAATGAAACCGACCTTGACCATACTTTCCCTGGGGCTGGCCACCAGCCTGTTTGCGGGGCCACTCCAAACCGATCACGTCTCCGCGGATGCCAAGTGGCTGTTGCACGTCGATGTGGACGCCTTCCGGAAGACCCAACTGGGCGCCGTTGCCCAGAAGGAGATAGTGGAGAAACACGTTCAGAAGGCTGGTGAGGAGGCGCAGTTCGATTT
This sequence comes from Candidatus Methylomirabilota bacterium, assembly GCA_035544555.1. Classification (GTDB taxonomy): domain Bacteria; phylum Verrucomicrobiota; class Verrucomicrobiia; order Limisphaerales; family DATKEE01; genus DATKEE01. The sequence goes on along the minus strand of DATKEE010000575.1, from coordinate 3,263 downwards.
CGCAAAGCTCATCGGCACCCTTCATTCCATCACGGCCTTTGGGACAAGATTTGAACCGGGTGACGATCCCACGGGAGTGGCCTTGATCATGACCGAGCCCGACACGGTGAAGGCGCTGGAAGGATTCGCCGCCGCCCAACTGCTCAACCAACCGGAAGGCGATCTCCAGAAGCTGTCGCACGCGGCCGGGGCGCTTTATTCCCTGAAGGATGAACTGTTCGTGCTGCCGATGGAGGGCGGGCGCCTGCTCGTCGGCAAGTCGCGCGCCTCGCTGGACGATGCGCACAAGGTTCTGGGCGGCGGGGGAGCGGCCTTGAATTCGGCGAACAAGTTTTCGGGCTACCCGGATGTGGCGGACAGCTTCTTCTTTCTGGCCGTGGCCGAAGGTTTCAGTCAGAACGCCAATGTGCCGCCCCAGGCCCGCATCCTGCAAATGACGGACGGCGCCCGGCTGGTATTGGGGGAGAAGGGGAGTTCCATCTTCCTGAATCTGGCCCTCAAGACTCGCAACGCGGAAGTGACCAGCCAGGTCAAACAGGTGATCGAAGGCATGAAGGCGCTTGTCGCGCTGGGCGGCCAGGAGAATCCGGATCTGAACCGGCTGGTCAATTCGGCGAAGGTGTCCGACAGCGACCGTCTGGTGACGCTTTCGCTTGAATACCCGGTGGCGGGGGTCATCGAGAAGATTGAGAAGAAGACGCACGAGGAACACCACGACCAGGGCGATTCCGGAAGCGGTGAGAAGTGAAAGGCCGGCAATGCTTCAGGCGATCGCTGAAAGAAGGTGCGCCCCGTCGATCCTGTCGGCGGGTGACGCGCTGAAGACAAGCGAATCGATGGACTTCCGCAAGGTGGAGGAGCCGGGTGTCGAGGCCGGGTTGCTGGCTGGGCGCGCGCGCGGGGGTTGCGAGGAATCGTTCGCCCGCCTCGTGACGCTGTTCCACGGGCGCATCTTCAATTACCTGATGCAGATGACGCGGAACGCGCACGACGCCGAGGATCTGACCCAGGTCACGTTTGTGAAGGCGTATCGCAACCTCGGGCGCTTCCAATCCACGCACGCTTTCAGTTCCTGGCTCTTCACCATCGCCCGGCGGACGGCGTTGAATCACTTTCGCGCGGCCTGGCCGGGAGACGAACTGACCGAGGAACATCCGGACGGAGGCGACGATCCGGCGGAAAGCCTGGCGCGTCGCGACGACCGGGACGCGGTGTGGTCGATGGCGCGGCGGTTGAAACCCCTGCAATTCGAACTGCTCTGGCTCCGGTATGGCGAGGGTTTTTCCACCGAGGAGGCGGCCCGCATCTTGAGGATCAATCCGATCACCGTCCGTGTGTTGCTGCATCGCGCGAGGAATCTGCTGGCGAAACAGTTGAAGCGAAACTCCCATGTCACATGAGACGGACCTGCCCTTGTTATGGCGGTCCGTTTCCAGGTTGAAGGAACATTTATGATCACGTGCTGGATTCAACGACGTCGCATCCTGGCTCATCTCGACAGGGGCGGCCCGCTGCCCGAGGTGCTGGCCCGCCACCTCGCCAACTGCCCGAAGTGCCGGGCGTTCCATTCCGGACAGGTCGAAATGGAGCGACGGCTCTCGATGGCCGCGCCCGGCTTGCGCAAGGAGCCGCCACCGTTTCTGGAGGGACGCATTCTCGCCGCGCTGAAGGGCGGGACTCGAACGGAGGCTGAAGGTGTCGGGACGGCATGGACGTTTCCGCCCCGGCTGGCGACCGGCTCGGTCATGGCGCTGCTCGTGACCGGTCTGATCTGGTTGAGTTGGCCGGAATCGCAGGCTCCGCGGCCGGAGCAGGAAACGGTGGCACAGATGGCACCGACTCCGTCGGCGTCGGAGCGGCGGATGCCCGATCTGCCGCGCCTGCCCGAATTGGGAGGCCGTTTCCAGGATCCGCTGCAACAGGAGATGAACCTGGTCATGAACGATGCCCGCTCGGCGGCCGACCTGCTGGCGCGCAATTTCATCCCGGAAACATTCCTGGCCGGTTACACGCCGCAGGAGTGAGGCGGGTGTAGAGGGGCGGACCGTCTGCGCTCCATCGTCAGAATTCAAAACGTCGCCGACTTCGGAGGGGGCTTCCCGAATCTCGCGCCAGCGTTGTGGAGTGCGGTTGTGGGCGACAGCCCTCTGCCGCTTTCGCATGCCGGACGGGCGTTAGTCCAGCGAATCAGCTCCACAGGCGCTCGAAAGCGGCGAAGTCGCTCCGCTTCATCGCCGCAGTCCAAAACGTCGCCGATTTCGGGCGGGGCTTCCCGAATCTCGCGCCAGCGTTGTGGAGTGCGGTTGTGGGCGACAGCCCTCTGCCGCTTTCGCATGCCGGAGGGGCGCTCTTCCAGCGAATCAGCTACACAGGCGCTCGAAAAGCGGCGAAGTCGCTCCGCTCCATCGCCGCAGTCCAAAACGTCACCGACTTCGCATGGGGCTTTCCGATCCGCGCGCCAGCGTTTTGGAGTGCGGTTGTGGGCGAAGCCCTCTACCGCTTTCGAATGCCGGACGGGCGGCTTGCCAGAGTGGCGGATTTGTGTTGTAAAGACCCGATACAACTTCACGGCCACATATTCCGCCTATGAAACTCAAACGATCCCATCATCAATCCGGAAACCGGGTGTGGCCGATTCACGCGTTTCCTGTATCGGGTTCCATTGTGTCGATGACGCTTGGAATTTTGCTCGCTACCGCCGGCATTGCGCGGGCGCAGACGGACGATTTCGACGATGGCAATGACGATGGATGGACACGGTTTGATCCGCTGGGTGGATTGGGGCTTCCGGAGGCGACGTTCAGTTTTCCCAACGGAGGATACCGGTTGCAGGCGCCCCCGCCGCCGATTCCCGATGCCGGTCCGGCCCGCGCGTTCAGCTATCTCACGGAGAACAGTTACACCGAGTTTTACGCCGCGGTGGACGTGGTGGACTGGGATGATTCGGTGGATCAGGCGTTTGGCATCCTGGGTCGGGCGGGGAATGTGGGCCTTGGGGAGACCACGGGTTATGTGTGCAACTACAATCCCAACCAGACCGGCAGCCGGCCGGGCGGGCAGTTTCAGATCAACCGGGTGACGGGAGAGGCGGAGGACGGCACACTGGCGACCGCGAACATCACGCTCATTCCCGGCCGGAGTTACCGGATGGTCTTCATTGGCACCGGTACGGTGATGACAGGGCATCTTTACGACCATCTGGATCTCACCGCCCCGGTGGCGACCCTCACGGTGGATGGAACCGAGGATGATCGAGTGCTCAC
>DATKEE010000574.1:0-7977 GCA_035544555.1 Candidatus Methylomirabilota bacterium | reverse complement strand
ACATTCCTCGAGAATCTTCTCCAGTTCCTTGAGCTTTGGGCACGCGCGGTCGTCGGGATTGAGGATGTAATTCGTGTCGCAGACCATGCGCATCATGTTGAGATGGCGGAGGAGTTTTTCGCTCTCCTGCCGGGTGAGCGGCCGGCGTCTGGCAATGGATGCCAGGCGGGCGACCACGCCTTCATGATTGTCGTATTCCGTTTTTTGTTCGCTGGTCAGCGGAACGAAAAAGTTGCGGTCGGTGCGTTCGGGCAGTTCGGTTTCGTTTTGACATGCGATCCATGATTCGAGCCATGGGATCGGAGTCAACGCGGACTTGTTGAAGATTGTTCACGCCCTGTTCACAGGGTTATGCACAGGGCGGCGAAGGGGCGGGGAGCAGGATCGGGAGCGGACATGTCATCGGGATGGATCCAAGCAGTGACAGCGATCCGCGATGGCATCTTTGAGAGCGACTGCGCAAGGGGCCGCCTGAAGGCGGGACACCCAACGGGGCTGTTCAAACCAGGCTCTACCGCATCCGGCTCGCAGGGTTCCCTGAGGTGTTATTCGAGCGCTGGATGAAGCCGGTAAACCGTCGCGTAAATCTCGTCGCGAATGGTCTCGCCGTCGGCCGCGTCGATGTTGAAGCGGACTTTGATCTGATCGGCGGGTTTCATATCGGCGATCTCCAAGAGGACGGAACGCCCATCGTCGGTCAGGCGGGCGGACCGGATGTCGAGGCGGTCGCGCTTTCGTTCGGCCGGCTGGGTGGCGGAGAATTCCGGGGAGCCATAGGCGCCGCTCCAGGAATAGTTCCAGCGTTCGACGCTGTAGCTGTCGGGATCGGCGGCGGTTTCCGGATCGAGCCGGGTGGCAAAATCGATCTTCAAGCCGGTTTCGGCCGGTGTGAAGCCGACCGGCATCCGGACGGGTTTGCCGGTGTAACGCACGCGGTAGAAGCCGCCGTCGCGCGTGGCGCTGGTCTGCCAGCCCTTGAGGCCGCATACGTAGAGTTGTCCGTCGATGGGATTGAAGCGTCCGCGCATGATGCCGGAATCGAAGCGGAGTGGGAATTGGACCATGGCGGCCTGGCGGGTGCCGTCGATCTCGTCGGCAAGGACGGCGAAGAGGCGGCATTTGCCGTAGGACATGAAGAGCAGTTGATCCTGGAAGGGTCCCCAGCGGTCGCTGGTGACGAAGACCTGGCCGCCGCTCGAGTTGTCCATGTTCATTGGAAGCCAGCAGAGTGGTTCGTCGTATCCCTCGGGCATGGGGGAATCGGCATCCCAGCCCTTGAAATTGAAGCGGGAGCGCACCAGGGGATCGCTGGGATTGGCGGTGAATTCGTCGTCCTGGCGGCGAAGCAACAGGTCGCGCTGGGCGGCCGGGGTCATGCCGTAGAATCCGCCGGGCTCCACCCAACTGAGCTTGCTGGCGGGGATCCAGTGGCCCTGGTTGTCGCTGACGGTGATCTGGTTTTTGGGGCCGACGGTCATGCCGTTGGGGGCGCGAAATCCTGTGGCCACCACTTCCAGTGTGGAGCCATCCCTTGAGACCTTGAGGAGCGTGCCTTGATGGGGGGAGGTGACCTGTGGCTCCCAGGGAGCGCCCTTGGCGTAGTAGAAGTTTCCGCCGGTGTCGGTGTGCAGATCCATGGAAAACTCGTGGTAATTCGCGGTGACGATGGAGTCATTGTTGAAGTTCTCGTAATGGTCGGCCTCACCGTCGCCGTTCAGGTCGTGCAGGCGGGTGATCTGATCGCGTCCAAGCACGTACACCTTCTCATTCACCACCTTCAGACCGAGCGGCTGAAAGAGTCCGGAGGCGTAACGTTTCCAGGTGAGGCGGTCGAAATTCGCGTCGATGCCGCTGACGATCCATACATCCCCGTGAAACGTGCAGATGGCGGCGCGTCCATCGGGGAAGAAGTCGAAGCCGCCGAAGAACGTTTGCGTGTTCCATGGATTTTCGAGCGGCTCGGTGAGGGCATCGACGACATACGCGCCGTCCTCAGTCCCAATCCGGCCCTGGGTGGTCACGGGTTCCGGCCATTGGGCGGGTCCGCCTTTGCAGTGCTCGCGGAGGTCACCGGACGGTTGTTCCCGGATGGAGACGAAACCGGCAGGGTGAGGGTCGTTTGAGAACAGAATGCGGAACGGCTGATGAGCGACGACCCGGGAAAGCTTCAGGACCAGACGGCCTTCATCGATGAGTTCAAGGCGCGCTCCGGCGGGCAGGGACGCACCGCCGATTGCGAGGGAGCGGTTTCCGGAAAGGTTCACGGTGAAGGGGCCCGAGTCGCCGGCGAAGTCGGTGGCGAGCGATGTGTTTTGCACGCCGTCGGCGAGGAGCAGGGTTTGCGGGCCGGTGCTGTCTTCGAACTGGAAGGTGCGGGTGAAAATGGACTGGTTCGACACGACGTGGAAGGAGGGGCTTTCGAGGACACCGGTGCCGTTCAATGTGTAATTGAGGATCACCCGGCTGCCATTCAGGAAGAGTCCCTCGTAGTGCGCCCAGTCTCCGGGCAGCGGTCCTTGTTCGCCCGGGCGCGGATCTTTCAGCGATCCGTTCCCCGCCCAACCCGGCGCGGTTCCGGTGTGAAACATGGCGCTGCCCTTGACCTGAGGCGGCGGTGGCCAGGCAATCTGGGACTGCGTATTGCCGAACTCGAGAAAGTCCCCGGTCCACACCATGGAGAGCCGCAGCAGATCGGCGTCGTAACAGGCGTAGGCCTTCGTGGTGTCGCCCAGGGTGACAACCAGGCCTTTCATGGCGATCGCGTCGTTGGATCCGGGACCGCGGATGGTACCCGAAAAAACCGGGCCGCGGATGATCTCCTTTCCGGAGGGAGCCGCGGCAAGGGGGAGATGGGCAAGGAGCAGGCAGGCGGTCGCGAAAAGGAAATGGAGGGACAATCGTGGAAGTGCGATGCGGGATTTCATGATGATGTGGCTGATGTCGATCCTGAAACGGCGCGGAAGATAATCGGCTGAGTGGACAGCGACAAGCTTTGGATCGACGAGTGATTCGAGAGCGATGGGATGGCGGGAGGCGGGGAGTGGGGAGGAGAGTGCCCCGGGGCAGAACGGGGAACGCCATTCGGGAGCGCGGAATCAGGCCTTCGCTCGTTTGCGACCGAGTTCTTTTTTCAGCGCCTTCAAAGGCAGCGTGTTGATCACGTCCTCTTTGGTGAGCCACCCTTTGCGCGCCACGCCGGCGCCGAGGCGCAGAAAGCCGGCGTGTTCGAGGCGATGGGCGTCGCAATTGATCACGCACCGGACACCCTTGCTCCGGGCGTAAGGCCAGAGGCGCCAGTCCAGGTCGAAGCGATAAGGATTCGCGTTGAGTTCAATCCAGGTACCGGTTTCCGCGCAGGCGTCGATGACGGCGTGCTGGTTGACCTTGTAGGGTTCGCGTTCCAGCAGCAGCCGTCCGGTCAGGTGGCCGAGCATGTGAACGAATGGATTCTCCGCCGCCCGGATCAGGCGTTTGGTCATCTCCGCTTCACTTTGGGTGAAACCCTGGTGCACGCTTGCCACCACGACGTCCAGTTCCGAAAGCAGGTCATCGCTGAAATCCAGTTTGCCACCGCTGAGGATGTCCACCTCGGTTCCCGTGAGGAGTTGAAACCCGCCTCCCTCTTCGGCGAGGTGTTTGTTGAGATGGGTGACCGCGCGGATTTGTTCCCGGACGCGTGCCGTGTCGAGGCCGTGCGCCTGGAAGGAGGATTTTGAATGGTCGGTGATGGCCCAATAGGCGCAGCCCAATTCCCGCGCGTGATCGGCGATTTCCTCGATTGTATTGTGGCCGTCGCTCCAGGTGGAGTGATTGTGGAGCGAGCCGCGCAACTCGGTCCATTCCAGCAGCCGGGGAAGTTCGCCCCGTTCCGCGGCGTCGAACTCGCCGGAATCCTCGCGAAGCTCCGGAGGAATGAAGTCCAGGTCGAGGGCGCGGTAGATGTCCTCCTCGGATTTGCAGGCGACGCGCAGTTTGGGATCGCGCGTTTCCTCCTTGGAACGGAAAAGTCCGTATTCGTTGAGGCGCAGGCCGCGATCGATGGCGCGCTGGCGCAGGACGATGTTGTGTTCCTTGCTGCCGGTGAAATAGACGAGCGCATAGGGAAATTCGGCATCGCTGACGACGCGCAGATCGGCCTGGATGCCGCCGGTGAGGACGACGCTGGCCTTGGTTTCGCCGCGAACATTGACCGAAAGCACGCCGGGTTGTTGGGTGAAAAACTCGATGACTTTGCCGGGATGTTTCGAGGAAACCACGAGATCGACGTCGCCGATGACCTCCTTCGAACGGCGCAGGCTGCCCGCGGTGCTGCAGCGAATGACATCTTGATGGTCGCGCAACCGGTCGAGGGCCGGTTCGGCGGCCGCGAGCGCATCGCTGAGATGGTATATCGCCGCGTACGAGCGGCGGAAGCGAATGCCTTCGAGAATCTTGGACTGGGACTTTTCGCCGAAGCCCGACAAGCCCGCCACCCGTCCGTCCAGGCAGGCGGATTCCAGTTCCTCCACGCTCTTGACCCCGAGATGCTCGTGCAGGGCTTTCGCCTTTTTGGGACCGACCCCCGGGACCTCGATCATGTCAAGCAGACCCGGAGGAATGGAGGCTTTGAGTTTGACGTGGTAGTCGAGATTGCCGGTGCTCACCAGTTCGGTGATTTTTTCCTGAAGCGCCTCGCCAATGCCCTTGATGCCGTGAAGACGCTCTTCGCGGACGAGGGTTTCGATCGGTTCGTTCAGGGACTCGATGGCGCGGGCGGCATTCGCGTAGGCGCGGGTTTTGAAGGGATTCCCGCCCTTCAGATCGAGCAGAACGCTGATTTCAGAAAGAACCTTCGCGACTTGATCCTTGTCCATGGCCGGCAGGATAAGCTGGTGTCAGCGAAGAATAAATCGCGAAACGAGGGGGCATTTCGGAAAGGAGAGGACCTCACAATCCTAATCTTCCGGGCCGACGCTCGGTGACAGCGGCCGGAAGATTGGTATAGTCGGGGCGTGCGTCAACGATCCCGACTTGCCATCGCCCTCACCATTGCCGGATCCGACAGTGGAGGCGGAGCGGGCATTCAGGCGGATCTCAAGACGTTTGCCGCGCTGGGCGTGCATGGCACTTCGGCCATCACGTGCCTCACCGCGCAGAATCCGCGCGGGGTGATCGGGGTGCAGGCGGCGTCGCCCGCGATGGTGCGGCGGCAGATCGAGGCGGTGTTCGAGGAGTTGCCGCCATCGGCGGTCAAGACCGGCATGTTGTATTCGAAGGCGATCATCGAGGCGGTGGCGGAGGCGCTTCCATCGGGACGCCGGCTGCCGATCGTGGTGGATCCCGTCATGGTGGCAACCAGCGGTGCGCGCCTGCTGCAGGCGCCGGCGTTGCGCGCCCTCACCGATCGCCTGCTGTCCCGGGCGACTCTGGTGACGCCCAATGTTCCGGAGGCGGAGATGCTGGCCGGGTTGAAGATCCGTTCCATTGAAGACCTCCGAACAGCGGCCCGGAGGATTCAGGAGGGTCACGGCTGCGCGGTGGTTGTGAAGGGAGGGCACCTGCGCGGGGGGAGGCAGGCGGTGGACATTTTTCGCGAGGGAAGAACGGAATTCCTGCTGGAAGCACCGGTGGTGCGCGGCGTACGCACGCACGGAACGGGATGTATGTTCTCGGCGGCCATCACGGCGCGACTGGCCGGGGGCGATTCGTTGATCGGGGCGGTTCGTTTTGCAAAAAACTTTTTGACCGGGGCGATTCTTCGAAGTCAGCGGGTGGCGCGGCACACCGTGTTGAACCCCGCCTGGCGATCCGTTGGGCATCCGCGTCGAGTCTGATCTGAATGCGATGAGTGATTCCCTCCACAGGATTTCCCCGGCCACACGGGCTCATGTGCGGAACCTCCCGGGAGCGGACCCATGCCGGGACGCGGACTCCCGGAATATGAACTGCTGGAGTGAGGACCATCCATGATGCGGCTTGAATCAGTTCTGCTTTTATTGATGGTTCCGGGCGTGTTCTGCTTGTTTGCGGTTCCTCCCCCGAAGAGCGGGCAGGATCAATTTGAGTTGCTCCTTCCCGCGCCGGTGGTGGTGCGCACGAGCCCGACCGAGCACGAATCCGGCGCGGCTGCGGGCGGGGATGGTTCATGGTTGTCCGCCGTCCTGGCACCTCCCGGAGTGGGTGTTCTGGTGGGCAGCCGGATGGTGCTGCGATTGGAGGAGGCGGGCCGGCTGGAGGAGCTTCTGGCAGAGCGACCGTTGACTCTTGCGCGGCAAGTGGATGCCGGCACATTCATCCTGCAGGCGGCCGACGCGCGGACGGCGTTGAACCAGGCACAGGATCTGGCGCGACAGTCAGGGGTGTTGGCCAGCCACCCGGTGATGCGTCATTCGGCGCGGCTTCACGAGCCCTACCATCGCCAACCCAATGACTCCTACTTTTCCGAACTCTGGCATCTGGAAAACCGGGAATCGGATGGCAAGCCGGCCGGAGCGGATTTGAACGCCCGGGCGGCGTGGCCCCTGACGCGCGGGGCGGGGACACTGATTGCGGTTGCCGACGATGGCGTGGAATTCACGCATCCGGACCTGGAAGCGAGCGCGTTGGACGCACCCCATTTCGATTTTGAAAGCAACAACACAAACGGGCTTCCGCCAGCCTCGTGGTCTGCTCATGGAACCGCGGTCGCAGGCCTCATCGCGGCGACGATGAACAATCGGCGGGGAACGGCCGGTGTCGCGCCGGAAGCGAGGGTGGCGAGCTGGGTTATTTTCGGGACCAACGACCTCGTGGATGACGAGGCGCTGATGGACATGTATCAGTACCGTTCCAACATGGTCAGTGTGCAGAACCATAGCTGGGGCTTCGGAGGGGTGGAACAGCTTGGCCCCAGTCTGCTGGAGGAGATTGGCATTTCCAACGCGGTGACCTCCGGCCGGGATGGACTCGGGGTCGTGATGGTGCGCTCCGGAGGTAATTCGCGGACCACGGACGATTTCGGAGGCCTGGCGCGCGGCAACGCCAACAACGACGGTTATGTGTCGGATTCCCGGGTGATTGGTGTGGGAGCGGTTCGCAGCGATGGACGCGTGTCCAGTTACAGCAACCCTGGATCGACGCTCCTGGTGGCCGCTCCTGGAGGAGACGTGGAACCGGGGGCGCGGACGTTGTTTACCACCGACCGCATTGGATCGCTGGGGTACAATCAGAATCAATCCGCCTCCGACGATCTTGCCGATTACGCCTTCGATGAAACGGGATTCATCGGCACCTCTGGCGCGGCCCCCCAGGTATCGGCGATTGCGGCTTTGATCCTCTCCGTCAATCCCAGCCTTCATTACCGGGACGTTCAGCACATCCTGCTGCTTTCCGCGCGGCACTTCGATCTGGCGGATCCGGATGTTTCCACAAACGCGGCCGGGTTGCGGGTGAGCCACAATGTGGGATTCGGCATTCCGGATGCCGGACGGGCGGTCCGGCTGGCGGAGGCCTGGACAAAGCGTCCTCCCGCGACGCGAGTCACCTACTCCAGTGATGAGGTGAAAATGGTTCCCGAGGATGCAATGCGCGTTCATGTCAGCGGTAGCGGACTGCCCTCCGGACTCACAAACCTGGTTTCACGACCGCCGGTCCGCGGGCCGCGCGCGGATGTGGCGACGGCCGGGCTGGCATTGGTGGATCTTGGGCTGGCATCGGAACCGGTTGCCATGGATTTGACCGGTCGCGCCGCCTTGATCCAGCGCGGTGAGAACTTTTTTCAGGAGAAGATCGGGCATGCCGCCAGTGCGGGCGCGTCCTTTGCGATCATCTACAACAACACGGGACAAACCGAGCTCGTGCCAATGGACATTTCGGAATTCACCCCGATCCCCGCGGTGTTCATCGGGCAGACCGACGGTGAGGCGCTGCAGCAGCGACTGCTCGACGGACTTCCCACCTGGGCGGGCCTTCACCTCGAGGCGGCCCGTTATACCTTCGAGGTGACGGAGACACTGCTCT
>DATKEE010000573.1:0-2721 GCA_035544555.1 Candidatus Methylomirabilota bacterium | reverse complement strand
CGAAGCGGAAACCGAATCGCGTTCACCAGACGCCAGGCGAATCCCAGCGAAACACAACCCGCCAGGACCAGCACCAGCGCGGACCAGCCGGCGGAGATTCCGCCCGACAGCATCAGCAGGCTCGTGGCGGCAAGGCCCGGCGCCATCACAAGCAGCGCCAGAAACCAGAGTCGGCGTTCAAAGGACCGGTTCGACATCGAAATCCAGGTGAAAGGAAACGGGACGCGTCCGTTTCGCGGGCCAGGTCTTGCCTGCGGCGCGCGGGCGATGCCGCGACGATCGCGGGTTACAATCCGAACTTTTCCAACCGCCGGTAGAACGCGCTTCGGCTCAATCCCAGCGCCGCGGCCGCGTCCCGCGCATTGCCGCCGCACCGCGCCAGGGTGCGCTTGATGAGGTATCGCTCGACCTCCTCCAGGCTCATATCATCAAGACCGGGCGCAACCTCCCTGCCCGCCCCCAACCCAAGGTCCGCGGGCCGGATCTCCTGACCCGCGCACATCAGGACGGCACGCTCCACCGCATGCCCCAACTCACGCACGTTGCCGGGCCACGAATGCCCCCGCATCAATTCCAACGCGTCCGGATGAAATCGCGTCACCGGCTTTCGATAACGGCCCCCATGCTCCGCGAGGAACCTCTCCGCCAGCGGCAGGATGTCCTCCGGTCGATCCCGCAATGCCGGAAGATGGATCTCCACCGTGTTGAGCCGAAACAGCAAATCCTGCCGGAACCGTCCCGCGGCCACCTCCGCCGGAAGATCCGCATTGGTCGCGGAGAGAAACCGCACATCCGCCCTCCGAGTCCGGCTCGAGCCGACGCGTTCATACTCGCCGGTCTCCAGTGCGCGCAGCAACCGGGCCTGCTGGCCCGGAGGCGCGTTCGCAATCTCGTCCAAAAACACGGTGCCGCCCTCGGCCATTTCCAGGCGGCCCATGCGATCCTGCTTGGCGTCCGTGAACGCGCCGCGAACATGTCCGAACAACTCGCTCTCGAACACTCCCTCGGACATTCCCCCCATGTTCACGGTCACGAACGCGCGCTGGGAGCGCGGGGACACCGCGTGAAGCGCCCGCGCCACCAGGCCCTTGCCCGTCCCGTTCTCACCGGTAATCAGAATCGCGGCGTTCGAGGGCCCCACCCGCGAGATCGCCTCAAGCACCGGCCGCATGACCGGCGACTCCGCGATGAATGCCGGTGATCCCTCCCCCTGCTGCGCCCCGTGGGCAGCCTCCAGCCGACGGCTCTCCCGACGGGCCTTTCCCAACGCCAACTGATTCCTGACGATGCTCAGCAACCGCTCATTGTCCCAGGGCTTCTCGATAAAATCCTGCGCCCCGTGCCGCATCGCCTCCACCGCCAGATTCACGCTCCCCCAGGCCGTCATCACCACCACCGGCATCGAGTCGTCCACCGCCCGCACCTGCCTCAACAACTCCATCCCCTCCCGCCCTGACGTCGTGTCCCGCTCATAGTTCAAATCCATCAGCAGCAATTCGAACTCGGACTGCCTCAAAAGCTCCATCACCCCCGGCGGCGACCCCGTCGTCTCCGTGCGATACCCCTCGCCCTTGAACAACAAACGCAGGGCCTCCCGAACATCGCGTTGGTCGTCGGCGATCAATATGCGCCCGGAGACAGCGGCCATGCGGCTGTTATCGCCAACAACGAACCACCCGCGCAAGCGCGTTCCCTCGCGCAAGCCGGATGAAAGAATCGGAAGCGCACGAAATCAACCGCTCGAAGGGACGTCAACAATCCGGAACGCCGCCCGCCATGCCACGGAATGGAATGGAGCCCCACGCCCGATGATTCCCGCGGTTCGCGGGCCCGCGGCCGGCCCGCACCGATCACGCCGGATCCGTTTCCAGAAAGTCATGTTCCTTTTCCCGCACGACCAGCACGGGACACGGAGCGTAACGCACCACCTGCTCCGTCGTGCTGCCCAGGAACACGTGCTTCAGCCCCGTGTATCCATGCGTGGCCAGGAGGATCAGATCCGCGTCCGTCCGTCCGGCCATCTCCGCTATCCGGCTCGCCGCGCGACCGGGAACCGATTGCGTCTCGACTTTCACTCCACGGCCCCGGATCTCCTTCGCGAGCGCCGACAACCGGTTCTCGCTGTCCTCCAGAAAATCACGCTCCAGGTTGGGGAAATCCACCGGCCCGTACAGGGCGCCGCCATAGTGAATCTCCACCACGTGCACCAGGAGGAGCGTCGCGCCGAATTGCTTCCCGAAGGACACCGCGTACTCCAGCGCCTTTCGGGAGCAGTCTGAAAAATCCACCGGCACCAGAATCTTTTTGAGCCGGAAGGCGGAACGGCCGTTGGCCGCGGTCTCGAAGCCTGCCATCAGACCCGCGTCCTTGCGGTCCAGTTCGACCACGACGCGGCCACGTTTGGGGGAGGGTTTGACTTTCATGGGAATGATGAGGTTGGGTTCAGACTGTCGTCGAGTTCGGTCTTCATGTGGGCGCCCTTCGCCTGCGCGCCTAATCTCGACTCCTCCCGCCACTGTCTCCACACATTCCTTGGCATTGACTGTTCGAGTATTGTTCCCGATCACCCGGCCCCTCCCCGGACCAGCAGCCGCAGGCTGTTGACCACCACCACCACGGTGCTCCCTTCGTGCCCCAACACCCCCACCGTCAGCGAAAGCTGCCCCGACAGCGCCGCAAGGCCCAGGACGACGACGGTGCCGAGCGAGATCAGCAGGTTTT
>DATKEE010000572.1:0-3776 GCA_035544555.1 Candidatus Methylomirabilota bacterium | reverse complement strand
CTCGATCATCCGTTGAACCCACGGACTCCGGCGCTCCTGATCGATTGCCTCGAGGATCACACGCTCCTGCAGGTAGGTCAGCGTCCCCGTGGCGGCGTCCGGTTCCTGCTCGGAGGCTGTCATCAGCAGGGCCTTCAACTGCGGGTTCTCCCGTTCGATTCTCGCGACAACCCAGCGATGGTCGTGCTCCCCGCGTTCTCTCCACCAACTCATCCCCGCGCCCGCCAGCGCGAAGCCGGCCACCACCCACCACAACGCGGGAGAACGCCAATCCGTGACCCAGACGATGGCCAGCACCGCGATGCCGGCCACGGAAGCGATCAACCACCACCGCGCCAGAGCCCGCCATTGCCGGTAGCGCCGTTCGTCCCTGACGATCTGCCCGAGTTTGGACCTGAGAGTTGTGGGGTTCGAAGAATTTGAGGAATTCATGTCGCTGCGCTTTCCGGCATGGTCGCCCGCCGGGTCAATCGCCCCGCCAGCAAGGTCTCCAACATCAATACCACCAGAGCCGTCACAATCAACCAGCGCCACAGCTTTTGCCGGCTCTCCAGTTCCACCGCCAGCAATCGCTCCCGCCGCTCCGCCGTCATCTCCGCCCTCTCGGTCTCCGGCGTTTCGATCAACACGCCCGCCTGGGCCAGTCGATCCTCGCTCATCGGTGCGGTCTCGCTCTCCATCGGATCGAGGTTCACCGCAAATATCTGTGTCACCCCGGTCGCAATCACCGAATAGACGCCCGGAATCTCCGCGCGGATACGATCTTTCCCGGTCTCGATCGTTCGCTCCGCACCCTCCGGTCCCCGGACCCGCACCGTCCCTTCCAACGCCCGTCCCCCAGGACCGGCCAGTTCCACGTCGTCGCCCACCGTATAACGGTTCGGCCGGTCCACCCAGCCCCCGCTGAGTTCCAGCAGCGCGTACATCAGCGGGACAAACTTGGACGACAGCGCAAGCTGACTGTCCGCCGGGTGCCATCCGGAAGCCAGCACCAGCAGCGTCCCCTCGCCCACGCGCGTTTCCACCACCAGGGGTTCTCCCGTATCGAGTCGCGCCACCACATTCGCGTCCGGCAGCCGTTCCGCCTCCATCGCGCGGTAACGCCAGAAGTGAATCTTTGTGAAATCGCTGTAGCGAGGATCCGAGAACGGAGCGAACAAGGGGTGGCTGAAATCAATCCGTCCGAACATTCCGTAATTGGCGGGCCGCGCCTCCCGCACCCCCAACCCGTCCACTCCCGCCAAGGCCTCCAGTTCCTCCCCCTGGGACGCGTCGCCCAGCACGAACAGCACGGTCCCGCCCCCGATCAACTTGCTTCGCACGGCCTGCCGCCGATCCCCGCCCAGAGCGCCGGTCACCACCACCAGCCGCGCCTCGTTCCAGTCCTGCGGCGGCACGGATTCCCCGGCCGGGAAGGCCATCAACTCCACCGCCCGCCGCCGCGTGTCCTGAAACGCCCGTTGCAAATAGTAATAGGGAGCGGACGATCCGGACTCGCCCTGTTCCCCCAGGTAAAGCAACTTCACCCGCTCCGCCCCGGGTCTCGCAAGAAACGCCCGGTTGTCGAACGGATGCGCGTCTCCACTCAACATCACGCTGCCCCGGTCCACGGGACCGGTCGGCGCGAGCGCGACCACCCGGCTCTGGCCCGGTGGCACGTAGGCATCCGTTTCCATGGCCCCTTCCCCGTCCATCCCCTCCCATCGCACCCGGAACTGCTCGGACTCGGAATCCGCCGCGTTGCTCACTCGCACACGCAAAGTGGGTTCTCCCTCGCCCAGGCTCCACTCGTCGCGCTCCATCACCAGTTGCACCCCCGCGTTCGTTGGCTCGTCCACGCCGACCGGCCTCACCTCCACGTCCACACCCGCGGGCCAGTCATACGCCTGCAAGGCCTCCATACGGCTTCCCTCCTGCAAATCCGTCACCAGCACGATGCGCTTCGCATCCTCCAGTTCCGCGAGTTCACGTCCGGCCCCCTCCTCAAGAACCTCCGCCACCGTGACCAGCGCGCCGCCCACGTCCGTGCCCAGCCAGCCCGGCTCCATTTCCGCCATCCGCCCCCGAATGATCCCCCGCCGCTCGCCCGGTTCCAGGGTCAGCCACTCGTCAAAAGACATGACGCTTCGCACGTCCCGGTCAAAGACGAACACCGCCCCCAAATCACCCGGCGCCAGCCCGCTCACGGATCGCTCAACTTCCGCCCGCGCCGCCTCCCACAGCCCCGGACGCCGCATGCTCGCGCTCGTATCCACCAGAATCGCCACCCGGCTTCCGGTGTCGGCGGGAGTCGGAGGCGATGCCCCCTGGGGGAGATAGGGCCGTGCGAATCCCAGCGCCAGCAAGCCCAGCACGACACACCGCAGCAACAGCAGCCAAAGGTGCTCCAGACGGCTCCGGCGCGTCATCCGCGGCGGACTCTGCCGGAGAAACATCAAGGAACTGAACCGGACGCGTTCCTTGGAGGACCGGCGGATGAGATGGAAGACAACCGGCAGGGCCACCGCCAGGGCGCCGAGCAAAAACATGGGCGCAAGAAAACTCATGAACGACCGGATCGAAAAGTGTCGCGGCTCCCGCGCAGCTTCTTCCCCCGCTGCATGCGATCCCGCAGAAAATCAAACAACGCCACCTCCAACGGCTGGTCGCTCGTCAGACGCGTGTACCCCAGCCCCAGCTTCTCGCAGATCCGGCGCACCGACCCGTTATGCGCCTCCATCCGCTCCAGATACTCCTTCCGCGCCATCGCCGGATCGATGTACAGGTCGCGGCCCGACTCGCTGTCCTCGAACAAGACCGCCTGATCGAACCGGAAATAAACCTCCGCCGGGTCCAGAACCTGGAACAACTGCACTTCATGACCGCACGCCGCCATCGACACCAGATGCTTCTCCAGCGCGTCGATTGGCGCCAGCAAATCCGAGATCAGCACCATCAGCCCACGCTTGCCAACGATTTCAACGATCCGTTTGAGCGGCGATTCCAGACTCGTCGCCGATCCCCCGGCCGGTTTTTCCAACGCCAGCATCAAATGGCGCAAATGCCCCGTCCGATGCCGCGCCGGCAGATAATCCCGGAATTGCTCGTCGAACGTCATCAAACCCACCGCGTCTCCCTGCAGGTAGAGAAAATAGGCAAGGGTCGCCGCCAGCGTGTTCGCATACTCCGCCTTGGTGTAGGGCAGCGACCCGAATCCCATCGACCGGCTGTTGTCCACCAGCAGATGGCAGCGCAGATTCGTCTCGTCCTCGAATTTCTTGATGTAATACCGGTCGCTCCGCGCGTAGAGCCGCCAGTCCAGATAACGAATGTCATCGCCCGGCGTGTATTGACGGTATTCGCTGAACTCCACCGAGAATCCGTGGTAGGGACTCCGATGCAGGCCATTCCAGAAACCCTGCACCACGACACGCGCGCGCATCTCCAGGTTCTGGATCATCATCAGCGCCTGCGGATCAACCCAGCCCCCCGAACGATGCCCGCCCGAGCCGGCGGCCGCCGACCGCTCCTTCCCGCTGGACACAGTCATCCTGGTTGGACTTTCACGCATACGGATTGTGCCAGCATAGTTAATCCCGATCCATGTCGATTACCAGTACCAATTGGCACAACGGAAACCACGGAACATTCCCCCGGAATCCCAACCCCTCCGCCGCCTACCCTTCATTCGTCTGTCCCCATTCGCCTGACTTCCTCCTTCTCGCACTGAAGGCCTGAAATGGGCCGAACGTCCAGGTGAGCGACCGCTGCCGGGAACGCACGCGGGCAGTCGATCC
>DATKEE010000571.1:0-3199 GCA_035544555.1 Candidatus Methylomirabilota bacterium | reverse complement strand
GAAGGGGTCGGAGGAAGACTCCGCCAACGCGGCGGCGGCAATGGTGATGGCGACGTCGGAGCCGGCCTGGCGGGGCCGGGTGATCCGGGCGATGCGGATGTCGCCGTCGCGGAGTTCGAAGACGACGTGGGATTGAATCTCGAGCGCGTCCTGGCTGGCGAAGCGGACCTTGCAGGTCTGTTTTGAAAGGACCCGGATGAAAGGAATGCCGATGCCGGTGGAAGTGAACATTGGATCGCCACGGGTGCCCTCCAGCCCGACGCATTCGTCGTAGAAACCGGTTACTTCCGTGAAGGGTGAGTCCGTTCGGTAATAATGCGCGGTGAGGCTGGACAGATTGGTGGTCCAAAGCGCGGTGGCGGAGGGAAAAGTCCATCGGGCGAGCGAGGGAGAACCCCGGCTGAGCTTCAGTGCCGCGATCATTGCCAGCGCGATCAGCGCGGCGGCGAGGATGCCGATGAGGAGACGGGTGCGTAATCGGTTTTCGGGGGCTCGAGAGACCTGGGGGTTGTTCATCAGTGTGGATGTCAGGGTCGGGAGCCGGGTTCCGTGACGTGCCGGGTGATTTCATCGACGATGCGGGAGGCGGCGTTTGGGCGGCCGAGGGCCTTTGCGGCGGCGGCCATTTCCGCGAGTTTGGGTGAGCCGAGGAGTTTTTCCAAACGGAAGGGGAGATCCGCGACGCGGTTGACCTTGATGGCGGCGCCGCGTTCGAGGAGGAAGTCGCTGTTGGCGGCTTCCTGGCCCGGGATGGGATTGAGGATGAACAGGGGTTTGCCGAGGGCGAGGGCTTCCGAACTGGTGAGGCCGCCTGGTTTGGTGAGGATGAGATCCGAGACGGCCATCAGTTCGTGCATGTTGGAGACGAATCCAAGGACGCGCGTGGGATGGACGAAATCGGATGTGGCGAGGGTGGCGCGCAATTCCTGGTTGCGGCCGCAGACAACGAGGGTTTGAAAGGAGTGGCGGACGAGGTCGAGGGATTTGAGGATTTCCCCGACCGGGCCGAGTCCGAAGCCGCCGCCAAGGACGAGCAGGGTGGGGAGATCGTCGCGGAGTCCGAGATGGCGGCGGATGGCCGAGGGATCAGGGGCGACGGAGAATCTGGAGGCGATGGGAATGCCGGTGGCGGCGACGTGGGATTCGGCGGCGCCGCGGGCGGTGAGGCTGGAACAGGTTTCGGCGGCGGCGGCGCAGTAAAGGTCCACGACGGGATCCATCCACAGCGTATGGGCTTCGAAGTCGGTCACGACACAGACGACGAAAGGGAAGGGGTCGAGTCCGTGGGATTTGAGGTAGCCGAGGACTTCGACTGGAAGGTAATGCGTGCAGACGACCACATCGGGTTTGAATTTTCGGAGGTGGTTGACGAATCGGCGATTGGTGTGGTGGGCGAGGGAATGGCGGAAGCGGGTCAATTTGCGGACCAGATTTGGATTATCGGTCCGGTTGAACACCATGGAGTAGAGTTCGGGGGCATGGGCGACGAGGCGGACGTAGGCGTCGGCGTGCAGTTTTCTTTGCAGGCGGGGGACGAAATCAAGGAGGTCCACGGTTTCCGTGGTGTCGTCGGGGCGATTGGATTTCCAGGCCTCTTCGAGGGCGGCGGCGGCCTGGAGGTGACCAGCGCCGGCGGTGACCGTGGTGATCAGAATGCGCATGATGGGAGGAATGTGGTTTGGGACGGGGGGGATTGGAGCAGAGCGGCGGAAAATGAAAAGCCTGAGAGCGTATTTGGAAAATCATCATGGGATCGCCGGGTCGCGTTCCGCGTGCGGCCTTCGGACGGTTTGCGACATGGGCCGCCTGAAAGGGGGACACCCAACCGGGGTTTTCAGAACACGCTCTGAGAGCCTTAATTGGAGCGGGACCTCTCCGATTTTTAGAAGGCAGGCTGTGGAGCGGGCGTTCGGGCCAATAAAGCCTTGCGCGGCCAAAAGGCGATTGCTAGTTTGCTGCCTCACTCGCGCATTCAAGTTGTTTACGTATCAAACACCACCGGCCCACGCCGCGAAAAACCCACAGAAGCATCATGCCAACCGTTGACTTTGCGATCGGAATCGGAGGGGAAGCAGGACAGGGAATTGCCACGCCCGGGAACATTCTGGCCCGGATTTTCGCGCGTCGCGGGCTTCATTTGAACGCCTACAACGCCTATCAATCGATCATTCGGGGTGGGCACACCTTTCTGACGATTCGCGCGGCGGACAGGCCGGTGCGCTGCTTTGGGGACCGGCTGGACGTGCTGGTGCCGTTGAACCAGGACACGATGAAGCGGCACCTTGGTTTGATGACCGCGGGGTCGTGCGTGGTGTTTGACGCGGACAAGATTCAACCGGGCGAGCCGGCGGAGGGCGTGCAGATGTGTCCGATGCCGATGAAGGAGCTGACGGGCGGCAACAAGCTGGCGGGGAACACGGTGGCGGTGGCGGCGGTGTTGCAGATGCTGGGGATCGAGTTTCAGCCACTGGAGGAGGCGTTGACGCTGCAATTCAAGAAGAAGGGCGAGGCGGTGGTGGCGGAGAACGTCGGCATCGCGAAGAAGGGGTATGAGTACGCGGCGGCGCAGTTCAAGGCGTTTCCGTTCAAGGCGCCGAAGCTGCCGAAGCCGCTGGCGATCTGCACGGGGAACGAGACGACGGCGATGGGCGGCGCGGCGGCGGGGGTGAAATTTTACGCGGCGTATCCGATGAGTCCCTCGACAGGGGTGTTGATGTGGATGGCGAAGCACGCGCGGGAACTGGGCATCCTGGTGCGGCAGGTCGAGGACGAGATCGGGGTGATGAACATGGTCATTGGCGCGGCGCATACCGGGTGTCGTTCGATGTGCGCGACGTCTGGGGGCGGATTCGCGTTGATGACGGAGGCGATCGGGATGGCCGGGATGCTGGAGACGCCGGTGGTGTGCGTGGACGTGCAGCGGGCGGGGCCGGCGACGGGGGTGCCGACGAAGACCGAGCAGGGGGATTTGTGGCAGGTGTTGGGGGCCGGCCAGGGGGATTTTCCGAGACTCATTGTGGCGCCGTCCTCGCAACTGGATTTGTTCCGGACGATCCCCGAGTTGTTCAACCTGTGTGATCGTTACCAGTGTCCGGGCCTGGTGCTGGCCGACCTGCTGATTTCCGAGGGAACGACGAGCATCGATCCGGAGGAGCTGGATTTTCATCCGAAGATCGACCGCGGGGAGACGATATTCCCG
>DATKEE010000570.1:0-8134 GCA_035544555.1 Candidatus Methylomirabilota bacterium | reverse complement strand
TGTGCCACTGACGCTATCATTGCTGATGCTCCATTGCCCGGTGAGGGACTCTCAGGCGGAACGATTCAAAACTGAACCACGAATCAACACGAATGGACACGAATGAACGGGCCGAGGACGGAGTTGGGGTTCAAAGCACCGCCGCCAGCATCTTGTTATAGTGACAAGCGCCGTGCCCCCTGAGAAGTGAACCGGATGCCGGAACGCGCGTCCCCTCGGGCCCGATTCGTGTTGATTCGTGTCCATTCGTGGTTGATCTCAATCATTTTGATTCAGGGCGCTCTTTTGCCGGTACAACTCTTTCAACAGTCGGACGGCGGCATCCACCAGCAACTCGCCGGAACCCTCGGCGCAACGCGCGCTGACCACTTCGTAGTTCCCCTGGGAATAGGCCACGCGCGTCGGGACGTAGCCGATGGAGCCGTTCGCCAGTTCGGCGATGACGGTCACCGGGAACGGGGAGCCGCGTTTGATGTCGAGTCCCAGTTCGACAAAGATTTCACCCGGCAGGCTGACCCAGGCGATCTCGCGTCCGAGGGTGATGACCTGCACCTCGACCTCCCAGGGTTCACCCAGGCGGGCGTACACGTCGAGCACCTTGAAGGCGTTGACCGATTCGAGGAACGAGGGTTTCTGGTCGCCGCCGCGACGCACGATGGCATTGCGGGCTTTGGTGACGTCATCCTCGTCAACCGAGGGCAGGGGCAGTTTCACGAGTTCGCTGTGGACCCGGATGGGCAGCGCGTTGCCTTCCAGTTCGCGGGCCGATTCCAGTGTTTGAAGGACCTCGGCGGCGAGGAGGGTTCCGATTCGCGCGGCTTCGCCGTGGCCCTTCTGACGGGTGGCGGATTGGACGTTGATGTGATTGAGGTCGCCGGCGGTGCCGATGGTGAACAACGTGATCAGTCCGGAGCCTTTCACGTCGGCGAGCAGGCGCGAGAGGGTGTGGGGATAATCGGCTGAGATTTCGAGGCCGCCCACGGTATCGAGGTGCAACGCGTAGTTGACATACGCGGCAACGGGTTGATCCCGATGCGTCCGGAAATAGGCCGCCGGCACCTCGGGGTCGATGGGGCCGGCGGGCTTGACGATGTCGGGGTTGAGTTTGCCGGGGTTCCAGCCGACCGATCCGTCGCGCATGTGGAAGCGGCGGTTGAAGGTGAGGGTGGGTTCGTTCCCGATGCCGGCGGAGACGTTCACCGGGGTGAGTGCCGAGTTGGCCTTTGCGACACTGTCGGCGATGAGCCGGGGCAGCGATTTCAGATATTCCGCCGCGAGATCGTTGTCACCTTCCATGGCCTCCGACCGGGTGGAGCCGCCGCTGAGGACGGGGCCGGTATGGGCGTGTGTGGCGCTGATCATGACGTTTGATCCGGGAATGCCTGTGGCCGTTTCGATCAGCCGCCGCGCCTGCTCGACGAACGGACGTTGGGTGCTGATGAGATCGAGCGCGACCAGGGCGGCCCGGGTGTCTCCGTATTCCAGAACGAGGGCCTTGGAATGGAGATCGTCATGGACGCCTTCGGCGGCGCGGAAGTGGTAATAACCGGCCATGGGCGTGCCGGGTGGCGGGGTGATGATGACGGAGGCGGCGCCGGCGCGGAGTTCGGCGGCCATCATGACCTGGCGATTCGACATCCAGAGGAAGCCGACGAGCAGTGTCCAAGTGAGAAGATTCCGCATGCGGCACAGTCCGGTGGTACACGGGGCTTTCATGATGCGAGCTGGAGATGCGCGGAGTATGTCCGGCTCGCCCGGTTTTGACGAGTGAAAGCTCGGCCGGCCGTTGGGGAGCCGCTTGACCGGGTTTGATTTCAGGGTGGCGCGCCGATTCCATCGCGTAGCAGCGGAGGTAACGACGCTCTGACTTTCGATTCCTGGGCGGGACATCCGAATGGCGGCCCCCATCCAGACTTCGAAAGCAGCTCTCTCTTCACCCACTTCTAATCACGCCCGTTGAGGGAGAGGGTCACAGAAGGAAACGAAGGAAACGAAGCCCGGGGTCAAGTCGTCGAATCTGCTGCCCCCGGCAAGGCGGTTCACCTTTTCAAGTCCTCGGCGATGGTGGCGAACTGGCTGAGAGCGGCCTCGAGATCCTCGGCAATCTCGGCGGCAATCACGGCCGGGGCGGGCAGATTGGCGGATTCCTCGAGCGACTCATCCTTCAGCCAGAAGACGTCCAGGTTCACCTTGTCGCGCTTGAGCAGGTCGTCGTAGGTGAAACTCTTGAAACGCTCGCCTTCCTTCCGCTTGTGCCGGTTCTTCGGGTTGTAGCAGGCGACGAAGTCGTCGAGGTCTGATCGCCTGAGCGTGCTTTCCTTGAGCGTAAAATGCTTGTTCGTGCGCAGGTCGTAAATCCAGAGCTTCTCCGTCCACGGCTTTTCCTGCGCGGGTTTGCGGTCGAAGAACAGGACGTTCGCCTTGGTTCATGGCGCAGAGGCGACTGACGCTGTCCACCAGCTCGATGCCGAATGTTGCGGATTGCTCATTTGCGGGAATGAAGAAGTTTTCGCAGCCGGGTGGTCGCTTGCTCGCGGTCAATCCGGCTTGCGGCCACGTCGAGGGTCAACTGCTCCCACGCATCCGCGTCCAGTTTTTCATCGGGCAGCAATCCATTCTCGCTCAAAAACACCAGACACGTCGCCAGCGCTGTTCGCTTGTTGCCATCGATGAACGGATGATTGCGGCAGAGGTAAAACAGATAGGCGGCGGCGATCTCCAGCGGCTCCGTGAACACCGGCTCGCCCATCATGGTGGCCTGGGGAGCGGCCACCGCCGATTCCAAAAGCGCCTCGTCACGCAGGCCGTCCGAACCGCCGTGCGCGTCCAGCACTTCGGCATGAATCGTTTTCACCGCCTCCGGCGTGGGATGCGAGAGCGGCCGTTTCATGCCAGCCGTCGGAACAGCTCCGCATTCTTCCTGATCAACCGCTTCGCCGTGGTCGCCGCCTTCTCCCGCGTAATGACCGGACGCAACGGTGTCAGTACGATCGAGCCGCCTTCGTGAACCGTGATGCTCACCTGGTCCCCCACCTTGATGCGCGCCAGGTCCATCAAGGCCGAATCAAACATCAAGCCCTGCGAATTGCCGATCTTCGTGATGGTCTTTGTCATGGAGTCAAACTATGTTTTACACCGGATTGTGTCAAGCCGGCTGACGGGTGAACGCGCGCCGGCAGGTGCGTGTTAAAAGGTGGCGGCAGTTCCTGAGGAAAATAGCCACGTGCAAGGAGGTCTTTCAGTTGCAGACTCATAGTTCTCCGGTGAAGGCCTGTGGAAGGATGGACTGGCTGAGGCGGGTGGCGCGCAGGAGGTGTCAGGTCATGGTCAAATCACATTTTCGAAAACGCGATCAGGATCCTGGCTCCAGCGAAGGGAGTGTAATGATTTCCGGTCATTCCATCCAGTATTTCACGCCGCGAGAACTGTATTCAATTCATCCAAGCGCCGGGAGTTTGTCGCAAAACAACCGGCGCGCTTTCCCCAATCCGCTTCGCGGGGTTGCTCATGCGCGCTTTGAATTGGCCTTCAACCACTCCGCGTAAGCCGCCTCCGACATCTCCCCCGCCGCCAGCGCCAGCGTACGCAAGACTACATCGACTTCCGAAGCGGCGAACCGGCAGCCGTTCAGCTCTAAAAAAAGGCCCGCCGTTGCGAAGCCAATCCGCTTGTTCCCGTCAACGAATGGATGGTTCTTCACGAGACCAAAACCATAACTCGCCGCCAGATCGAACAAAGAGGGCTTGCCATACGCCAACAAGTTCCGGGGCCTGCCCAGCGCGGAATCGAGCAGTCCTTCGTCACGAATGCCCGCCGAGCCCCCGTGCTCTGCCAGCAGCCGGTCATGGAATGCCAGCACCACATCCCGACCCACCCATACCGGCTTCTTCATTTGGCCAGTTCGCGCAGCGCGTTGCGATAGCGTTGGGCGATTCCTTCCGCCACCGCCATTTGGTGGGCAAAGTCACCCCTGTTGGGCGTCACGCGGAAACCGCCATCCGGGGATTCGGAAAAGACCAGCGTGTCCCCGTCGCCCGAGTTAAGGCGGGCCAGGGCTTCCTTCGGCAGCACCACGCCCAGTGAATTGCCGATCTTCCGCAGTTTCAGTTCAAGTGTCATTTCCGCAGTGTAATCACAAATGTTATAACGTCAAGCCCGGTGACACAGCTCCGTTGGGGAGACCGGTGAGTTCGTGAAAGAAGAGTCTCAGCCAGGTGGCCAGTTCGTTCCCGCCCCAGACCAGGAGGGTGAAGTAGCCGAGGGTGAGGGCGAACGACACAAACGCGGCGAGGGTGCAGGCGCCATCGCGCTCGAGTCTGCCCGCGGCGACCAGCACCACGGTGAGGGCCGGGAGGAAGTTGCTGAACGGAATGGGAAGGGGCAGCATCAAAAGCAGTCCGCAGAGACAGATGATGGCGCCGCAAGCGTGATCCAGCAGCCGGGAGTTCTTTATCCAGAACCAGCGCGGTTTCAGGAAAAACTCGAGGCATTGAATAATCCGCCGGCTGGCGGCGAGCAGCCGCGGGAAGAACCGAGGGGGAAGCGATTTCTCCAACAGCCGGCGTGGCAACCACGGCAGTTGGCGGAGGGCCAGCCGGAATCCGACGAGGGCAATCACCAGGCCGAAAGGAGTGGACAGTCCCGGCAGGGGAATCGGGGTGCAAAAGGGAAGCGCCAACAGAATCAACAGGAGATCGTAAGCCCGTCCCCGCAACACGGCGATGACCTCGATGAGTTGAACGGGGCGCAGGTGAAAACGACCGATCAAATCGTCCAGCTCCTGTGAGAGTTTTCTCGGGAGTTGCGGACCGAAGGGAACCAGTTCCGACGGATCGGAGGGCGCGGCGGGGTCGAGGGAATGCGGGATGTCCTTCCCGTTGCCCATCGGCCGGGGTTCCTTGTGCGGCTGGGGTCCATTCGGCTCTAACACCATTGGCGCAGGTCCAGGGTGTGAGGCGTGGACGCGGGGGGGGCGGGTTGGCGGCAGGGTTGGGCACGGCGTCCCTCCAGGTCCTCGCGCCGGGTGAGACGCTCGCGGACGCGGGCCGCCGCGTCCTGCTCGGTCACGGGATAACCGTCGTAGGGTGTGGCGCCGGGTTTCCAGTGCGCGTATTGAAAAGCGAGCGCGACGTTTCCGGAGCCGGGCTTCAGGACTTCGAACGTCAACGGGCAATGAGAACCGATGTGGGGCTGGAGTCCGTCGGGGTTGTCGAACAGGCGGAAGCGAACGGCGCCGACCGCGGTGCCGTCCGGCTGTTCGATCAGAGGCAATCGAATGCCGTTGACCAGGACGACCGGG
Organism: Candidatus Methylomirabilota bacterium; assembly: GCA_035544555.1. Classification (GTDB taxonomy): domain Bacteria; phylum Verrucomicrobiota; class Verrucomicrobiia; order Limisphaerales; family DATKEE01; genus DATKEE01. The sequence goes on along the minus strand of DATKEE010000570.1, from coordinate 2,835 downwards.
AGAGCCTCGGAGGCGGTCGGGGTGAGGGTGATTTGGAGACGGTCGGTGGAGGCATCGACGGGCCGGGTGGTGGCGCCGTGCGGGCCGGGTTGTTCCCCCATGACGGGCCAGAATTCGAGCGCATGGCGCAGCGTGCCCGAGGCCCCGGCGGCCTCCCAGCGGTGCAGCGTGGGGAAGCGGTATTCGAGATGGGGCTGATACAATTCGATGCTGAAGGGGAATCCACGGCGGCGGAGGAAGTCGAGCACGTCCCCGAGATCCTGTTCGAGAAACCAGGGGAGGGCGAAACGGTCATGGAGCGCGGAGCCCCAGTTGATGAGCGGTTCGGTGAAGGGTTCCTCGGCGAAGCAAGCGGCTAGGGCGCGGAACAGGGCATTGACCGCGAGAAACATGGGGGCATCGGGCATCATTTCGATGGCGCGAAATTCGACGAGGCCGAGGCGTCCGTTCGGGAGATGGGGATTGTGGAATTTGTCCACGCAGATTTCGGCGCGGTGGGTGTTGCCGTTCCAGTCGAGCAGGAGGTTGCGGAGCATGGAGTCGATCAGCGCCGGGTCCGCGGGAGCGGGCATGGATTCGAGCGCGCGCAGGGTCAGTTCGAGTTCGCCGGGAAGGTCGGGGAGGCTTTCATCGACGCGCGGGGCCTGGCAGGAGGGTCCGGCGAACAGTCCGGTGAAGGCATAGGAAAGGGCGGGATGATGCTGGATGAACCGGATGAAGCTGCTCAGCAGGTGGGGACGTTTGAGGAATGGGTTGTCCTCAAGATCGGGGCCGCCGAGGAGAACATGCGCGCCGCCGCCGGTGCCGATCCTGCGGCCGTTGTGCCGGAACTTGAAGCCGCGCAGATCGCACTCGTGGGCTGCCGGGTAGAGCCGGGTGGCGAGTTCGGCGAGTTTGTCGAAACGATCGCAGGGCGGGAGATTGATCTCGATGACACCGGGGTCGGCGGTCAGACCCAGTGTCACCAGACGCGGGTCGCGCGGCGGCGGGTAACCTTCAAGGACGATGGGCGGGACGTCGTCCGCGGCCGCGAGATGTTCCAGCGCGTGGACGAGGTTCTGAAAGGCATCGAGAGAAGGGAGTGGCGGCAGGAAGAGGAGCAGTTCTCCGGCGGCGATTTCGGCGGTGATGGCGCATCGCAAGGTGGACGGGGGGAGTCGATCCAGGGGAAGGCGGAGTCCGGCGGGGCTGTCGCCGGGGAGGAGGATGAGATCCTGTCCGCCTGGCAGGTTCCATGACTGGGTGACCCATTGGCCGCGATGATAAGTGAGCGGAAGGACCCAGGCTGCCGGTTGGTGGAAGCGGCGCCACTTGGCGGCCTCCTCCGGCGTCCACGGAGGTTGCAATTCAAACGCGCCGGTGACGCGTGAATAGCGCGGACGCGAATGGGTTTCACCGGCGGCTTCCGCGTGGCGGATGAAATCGGCGACGTCCTGGAACGCGGGGAACGGAGCGCGGGGGATGCGGAGGTATTGGGCGAGGCGGCGCAACAGTTGTTCTGGCGCGTCGGGATTGGGGGGTGAGGGAGGGTCCTGATGGAGGAGCAGGAGATCGGGTTGGGACCAGAGCGGGTTGCCGTCGGCGAGCGAATGGAGCCCGATCCACCAACGGGGCAGCAGTTCGCCGGGGTAGAGTTTGCCGTAGGATTTGAGGGGGACGGCGCCGGGCAGGAGCGAGACGACGAGTTTGCGGGCCAGGGCGCGGGCGCGTTGAAGTTTCAGGGGGCCGAGTGCGGCGGTGTTCCATTCGGGGGCCGTGGGATCGGTGGCGGTGAAGGTGGGTTCTCCGCCCTGGGTCAGGTGGAGCCCGAGGGCCTCGAGGCGGGCATCGGCGAGTTGACCCGTTTGACGGATGGCGGTGCCGGGGTTCACGTGGCGGGGGGGGTGTCCTCCGCGGCGCGGGCATTGACTGTGACGATCATGCCGAGGTCATCGCCGGGAGCGCCGATGAAGGATCCGCTGACCGGGGCGGCCTGGCCGGGGTGGCGGGAGACAGCGACGCGCAGGTGGAGGTCGGCGGCGAGAATCCCGCAGGTGGGATCGAATCCCTTCCAACCGGCGCCGGGGAGATAGATCTCGGCCCAGGCATGGGTGGCATCGGAGGCGGCCTCCTGGGTCTGGTTGCTGGAGCTGGCGCGGCAGAGGTAACCGCTGGCGAATCGGGCGGCAAGGCCGAGTTGACGGGCGGCCTCCATGAGCAGCAGGGCGAAGTCGCGGCAGGAACCCGCGCGCTTGTTGAGGGTTTCGCCGGGGGATTGGACTCCGGGTTCCTCGCGGCGGGTGTACTGAAAGTAGAGCGGCATGGAGCGCGTGATGGCGGTCAGAAAATCGAGCGTGCGGGCGCGTCCCTGGGCGTTGAGGTAGGGTCGAATCCAGTTTTGGATGGCCGGTTCATCCTGTGGAAACTGGCGGAGGAGGAACGGCGCGATGTCGATGGCCTCGTCCTCGGAATACCGGAACGGCAGTTCGCCGGCATGGTGATCCAGGACGAAGTCAAAGGGATTGGTGTTGTATTGTTCGACGGTGACGCGGCTTTCCACGCGCAACTCGGCGGCGGGTTCGGCGAAATCCAGGATGGCGATGGAATTGCCGAAGACATCCTGAATCCAGCGGGTGCGGCACGCGGGCGTGATGGCGAGGGTGGAGGAACGAACCTGGACGTCGTGACCTTCCATGGGACGCACCATGAGCCGATGGGTGCCGAGGATGACCGGCCGGGCGTAGCGATAAACGGTGGTGTGATCGATTTGGAGCAACATGAGGACCCGGAACGATTAAAAGGGCTGGCGGGGGCGCTTTCAACTCCCGTCCATCATTTGTTTTGCGGTCCACCGGG
>DATKEE010000569.1:0-4167 GCA_035544555.1 Candidatus Methylomirabilota bacterium | reverse complement strand
TGTCCTTCATGTCCTCGGTTCGTTGGACGGCGGTCCCGCTGATCACTAGGTCGTCGTTATCGGGGCGGTTGTTGCCGTCGTCATCATCATCGTTGGTGCACAGAACCATCCCCGGGGCCTCCTCCGCATCGTCCTGCACCTCCGTTTGGGCGGAGTCTGCGGAGAGGGCCTGGCGGATGTCAAAATCGACATGCACCACGACGACGGCGATGGACTTCTCGGATACGCCGCAGCGGACGGTGACGAGAGTTCCGACGGGCACGGTTGAGGCGGTGTCGATGGGGAACATATAGGTGGGGCCGGTGCCCGCCATGTTGCGGTCGATGATCCACTCAGGCTGGCCGGCCGGCCACATGGTGCCGGGCCGGGGATTGGCGGTGAGCGTGATGGTGTCGCCGGGATTGCCGCGGCACACGTAGATGGTTTCGTTGTCGCCGGGGAAATTGGTGGTGGAGGTCACGCCCTCGCCGCTGACGGATTCGACCTCGACGACGAGGACGCGGATGGCCTTGACAGAACCATTGCAAATGACGCGGACAAGGTCGCCGGCGGGGTCGGTCGAGATGCGGTCGATGGGGAAGATGGCGGTGGAACCGTTGCCATTGGCGCCCTGCCAGACCGGTTGGCCGGCGGGCCAGGTGCCGTGAGTGGATTGAGCCGTGAGGGAGATGGTTTCGCCTTCGTCGCCCAGGCAGACTTTGATCGTTTCTGCGGGTCCCGGGGCACTGGTCGTGGAAGTGACTCCCAGGCCGCTGATGGAAGCCACGCCAATGGCGGTGGCGGTTTGGTTTGGGAGTGTCAGGTCGGCGGGGGGGCACTCCGTTCGCGTGGGTGTGGCGGTCCATTGGCAGCTGTAGGAACCCGGTTGATCGAGGGCTACCCGCGCCGGACGCCCGGCGCCCTGGGCCACCAGCGTGGAGCCGCGGAACAAACGCCAACGGTAGGTGACGCCGCCGGCAGCGATGGAGGTGAGATTGGTTGTTTGGGAACCGTCGGGGAAGGTGCAGATGGTGATATTGGTGCCGCCGCTGTCAGTGACATTCGGGGGATTGAACGTGACCGTGTCTCCCACACATACTACGAAGCCGCTCGGCGAGACCGAGCCGGCCGTCAGTCTTCCGTTGTCGAAGCATTCGGTGTTGCAGTTCGGCGGTCCCTGGGGACCGGGTTCGGTAGGATCCCGAACGCGGGTTCCTCCGACCAGATTGATGCACGAGGCAGTGACGGCATAGGGCGGGCAATTGCAGCCCCAGCCCGCGATGGTGAGTCCGACGCCGGGGTCGGTGACGATTTTGGAGCCATCGTCGAGCACGTGGCCGGTGGCGACGATCTCGAACGATTCCGTGTCGTGATTGAAGCTGAGGAAGTAGGCGATGGCGCCCGCGGGAAGGCTCGACATGTTCGGATATTCGATCTGGATAGGGGGATCAAAGACTGCGCCTGCCGGCTGCAACGTCCACGCAAAGGGCGGGGCGGCGCCATCCGGCATCGGCATGGGAATGTCGTCGTGATGAACCTGATTCAGCGTGAGCGTGGCGGGGTTTTCCGGTGACGGTTTGGTCCCATCGGCGAGCGACATCGACCCCGCTTTGACGATCATCTTCAGACCGTCCATGCCGGCCACGGTGAGTTCGACGTCCTCGGTCCCGTCGTAGGAGCGTTCGTTGGTGGGATCGAGCGGTGGAAGCAGAACGGGCACCGGCAGGGAATTTTCCGCGTTGGGAATGACCAGCACCTGATAAGCGAGGGCAGGGTAGGTTCCCTGAGGGATGGGCTGACCGGCGACGGCCGTTGCGGGGCCGCCTTCCACGTGCAGGTGGGCCGGGCCGGAAGGCGTATTCACCATGGTGAAGGTTCCGTCGGGGCCGCTGATCGCCGAGCTGACGGGATGTCCTTCGACCTCCAATGTGCAGAGGGCTCCTTCGATGGGCAGGCGCGCGTTGTTCAGCACCATGCCGGTGAAACTTGTGGGCTGATCTGGACTGCGGGCCACGCCCTCGATGACGAAGACCGCGGGGAATCCGGGGTTCCCGGGAAAGTCCGCTTCGACAAGATTGTTGCCGGGCGCGAGACCGAGGCGAAATTCGACCGGGGCATGGCCGGTGACTCCGGTGGTGACGGTGACGCTGGATTGGTCGTTCACCAGGCCGTCGCCTTGAATCACGGTGAACGTCACGGGAATGCCGTCCACGCCGTTACAGGAGTCATTGACCCAGGCCACCATGGGTTCCGGGGACAGGCTTCCGGCCTCCGCCTTCAGGTTGTTGCCCGAGCCCACGTTGATCTGGCTGGCTGCCTCCGCATCCGCCGAGGCGCAGAAGAACACCGTGCCGGAAACTCCGGAACTGGTCACCCTCATGCGGTTGTTACCGCAGCCGGCGTCATTGCCGAGCATCCAGTAGGCGCGCGCCATTCCGTTCGCGTCGGTAAAGGTCTGAAACAGCATGCCGCCGGATTCTTCGGAGTCGGGATCGTCCTTGAGGCGGCCGTCGCTGCGGATCACTTCGAACGTCACAAGTTTATTGATGAACGGGGCCCCCGTTGCGGTCTGCACCTGAACCACGATGGGATTGGGCAGGACATTGCGGACCACGCCAGCCTGGCCATCGCCGGAAACGGCCAGCAGGCGCGTGCCAGTTAGTGGGACCCGGTTGAGTCGCGTGGTACGGGTGGTGGAATTGCCGAGGGCATCGGTGGCGACGACGGTGATGACGTTGACGCCGGAACTCAGTGGCACGTTGCCGCGTTCATAGGTGCCGTTCTGCCCAATGCCGACAATGACATTGGCGGGTTGGCCGTTCACGGTGACGTTGAGCCCCATGAAGCCGCTCAACATATCGCCTACGCGGCCGGCGATGACGGCCGAAGAGGCAGTGTGCTCGATGGTGCTGGGCGGGAAATCGATGAAGAGATGCGGCGGGTCACTGTCCTGGGTCACTTCAAAAGGGATCGGAGGCGCGAGCCGGCCGCCGCCATCTTCGACCGTCACAAACAGCCGATTTAATTTATTCCGTTGCAGGGGAACGGTGAGGTTGACCGAGCCATCGGCCTGGGCCTGGCCCGTAATGGTCTGCGCGCCGCCGATCACGGTCACAAGCGCATGGGCGAGAGTGCTCCCCGTCAACTCAACCGTATCCTCGCGCGTCGCGGTGGCAGAGACGGCGAATTCGGCTTCGGGAAGATTCACCGTGATCTGGACCGGTTTGGAAGTCACCTGGCCGCCCACGCCGTCGGACCCCACGGCGGTGATCAGGTATTCGCCGACCGGAACATTATTCCAAACGCCCGTGAAAGGAGGCGCCGCGTCCGAGGCGATCAGGTTGATGCCTTCGAAGAACTGGACACTGACGATGGAGGATTCGGCGCTGGCCGCGAGGTTTACCGACGTCGGTGACGCCAGGGTAGTGCCCGGCTCTGGGGACGTGATCCGAACGCCGGAGAAGGTTCCGGGATCGGTTCCGGCCTGGCTTTCCTCGCGATTCGTAAAGCCGTCTCCGTCCGGGTCCAGAAACGCGTCGAGCGGATCAAATGGATTGAGGACGGACGGATAGGTCAGTTCGAACACATCATGGATACCGTCGCCATCGGTGTCGCGCGGTTTGCTGCGGGAGACTTTCAGGATGCGATAATACAGCTCGCCGGCCGGAGGGGGTTCGTCGAGCAGTTCGCCTTGCGGGCCCGGTCCCAGGGCGATGTCGGCCGGTTCGAGGATTGTGGTGACGTCCCTGCCGCGATACAGGATGTAGTACGAATCGGTCGCGGCTTCGTGAAGGAAGGAGACGCGTCCGTCGGGGAGTTCGCGGATTTCGGTGACCAGGAAGCCTTGAGCGAGGAGGGACGAAGGGAGGAGCAGGACGACGGCGGCGAGCCAGCTTAACGCACCCGGCCCGCCGGCCTTCGGGTTCCAATTGTTTGACGACGTGCCCACAGTGGCCTTTAGAATCCCTCGTTGACCTGGACGTCAAGCGCCTACACATAGCCGATACCCGGCAGGAAAGGTGAAGGAGTTGGCCGCTTTTAAATCGTCAGAGCTATTAATGTCAAGACTCGATTGGGAAAAATTGTTCACGTTTCAGGTGTTCCCGACGTAATTCACGGCCCGGAGGTGGCCGTTAATTGCCCGATTCTCAAGCCCTCAGCGCACAGGCAAAACGGATAGCCGGTAAT
>DATKEE010000568.1:0-6924 GCA_035544555.1 Candidatus Methylomirabilota bacterium | reverse complement strand
CTGCCATAAATGCAAAGATTTGGGGATTGGAGGGCTGGGATTAGAGGGAATCCGCGGAAACAATCTTGATGCTGGTGACCTCGACGCGTTCGGTGGGAGTGCTTTCCTCCCCGCCCGGCCGTCTAGCCTTCACGGGCGTGTTCGCGATCTTGTTCAGAACATCCATTCCCTCGGTGAGCTTGCCGAAGCCCGTGTATTTGCCATCGAGGGACGGAGCCGCTCCGTGGCAAATGAAGAACTGGCTGCCGGCCGAATCGGGATGCCCCGAGCGCGCCATGGAAAGCACACCGGGCACGTGCTTCCGCGCATTGAACTCCGCCTTGATGGTATAGTCGGGTCCTCCTTCTCCAAAACGGGCCGCATTCGCCGGATCCTTCGTCAAGGGGTCTCCGCCCTGGATCATGAACCCCTTGATGATCCGGTGAAACGCGGTGCCATCGTAAAAGCCGTCCTTCGCCAGTTTCTTGAAATTCTCGACGGTTTTCGGCGCGACGTCGGGCCAGAACTCGACCACCATCCGTCCCTTGGAGGTCTCGATGACGGCGACCTCCTTCTTCGTTTCGGTGGGTGGATTGGCTTCGGCCTTTTTCTCCCCGGCCTTGTCGGACTGGCCGAATGCCGGAGTGAACGCGAGAGTCGCGGTGAGCGCGCTGCAGAGCAGAATCGTTTTCATGGTCCGGCACCTGTGCCACGGAACGAGCCGCTTGTCACGCGAAGAAATAAGGTGCGTCCGGCCGTCGTCGCGTTAAGGTGGAGTCCGGATTGCGCGTTGGATTCCGGCAATCGAGCCCATCTTCCGCGGTTGGCGCCAACCGGGAGAAGCGTTCAGTGTGGAAGCGGACGGGCGGTCCGTGCGTCATCGGCTCCATCATAACAACCTATGAACATTCAAGTCGCCGTCCTGTGTGACGCCGCCATGGACTATCAGGGCAAGCTGAGCCTGCTTGGCACCTTCGACACCATTCACGCCGGTCAGATTCCCGCGTTCCATCCGCAATGTTCAATCGCTCTGCGGATCGTGTTCAGCCGGATCGAGGAGGGGTCCCACAAGTTGAAGATCAATTTTGTGGACGAGGACGGAAAGCTCGTCATGCCGAGCATCGACGTGCCCGTGGAGGTCATTTTGCCGGGGGAAACGACCTTCATTTCCCGCAATTTCATCATCAACATCCAGCAGCTTCGGTTCGAAAAGGCGGGGACGTATTCCATCGACATTGCCATGGATGGCCGGCAGGAGGCCTCGATTCCGCTGGAGGTCAAACATACCCCCCGCAAGGAATCGAAGTGACGGGGCACCGGATCGACTCTATAAACCCGGCATGTCGTTCGCGGATTTCCCCGGACAAAAGCAGGTCGTTGAACTCCTGCAACGCAGCCTGAGCCGTCGCCGGCTGGGTCATGCCTACCTGTTTCTTGGAGAACAACTGGACGGACTGGAAGCCCTCGCGCGCACGCTCGCCAAGACGCTGAACTGTCTCGAGCCCGTCCGCGCGACCCCCGGCGGCCCGGCCATCGACTGCTGCGACGCCTGCCTGAGCTGCCGCAAGATCGATCACGGGAATCACGGCGACGTCCAATGGGTGCGCCCGGAATCCAAATCGCGCGTCATCACCATCGAGCAGATGCGGGAACTGATGCAGACCGTTCACCTGAAACCCACCGAGGCCGAATACAAGGTGGCCACCATCGTCGGCGCGGACCGGTTGAATGTGCAGGCCGCGAACGCGTTCCTCAAGACGCTCGAAGAGCCCCCGCCCCGGTCCGTGCTGATTCTGCTGACCACCGAGCCGCAACGACTCCTCGACACCATTCTCAGCCGCTGCCTGCGGCTGACCTTCGCGGGCGGGGACGGCCGCCCGGCCGACCCGGAATTCCTGGACTGGCTGCGACAATTCAGTGCCGCCGCCGTCAAAAGCGACGCGGGAATCCTCAGCCGCTATCGGCTCCTGGGCAGCCTCCAGCAACGGCTCGCCGAGCTGAAGACCTCGATCCAGACGTCGCTTTCCGCGCGCTCTCCATTGGAACAATACGACGACGCCGATCCCAGACTCCGTGACAAATGGGAGGACGAACTCGCGGCGGCCATCGAGGCGGAATATCGCCGGCGCCGTTCCGAAGTCATGACCCTGCTTCAGTGGTGGCTGCGCGACGTCTGGCTTATCTGTCTGCGGAGCGATCAGGAGTTGCTGTCTTTCCCCGACCTGCAAAAGGACTCGCGTTCCGTCGCGGACCGCATTTCCAGCCGGTCGGCGGAGGAAAACCTCCAGGTGCTTGAACAAACGCAGCGCCTGCTCCACACCAATGTTCAGGAATCCCTGGCCATCGAGGTTGGGCTGCTCAAGTTGAGCCTCTGAGCGGACTGCCGGGAACGCGTCCGACCCGGTGCCAGGCGGCGGCGGGTGGAATGCCGCGGCTGGATGCCTTTCGATACCCATGAAACACAAGCCACCTGAAGCGCGTGCCGCGAATCTGGCGCTGCCCGGGAAAGGCTTCGCGTTCCTGACCGGGAGCATCTTCGGCCTTGCGTTGATCTTCTGGGGAACGCCGGTGGTGCTGGACGATCCCGCGGTGGCGGCGCATCCGTTCATGGAGGTTCTTGGCGCCGCCGCCCCGACCCATGCCCGTTACTGGCTCGTGGCCGTGTTGGTTCTCACGGGCCTTCCGCTGGTCTGTTGGCGGAGCACCATTCCCAGGTGGGTGCTCATTCTGCCGGCTCTGTGGCTGGGCTGGCAATTTGTCAGCGCGACACAGACGGTGGACGGCGCCTTGACCCGGGCTACGCTCAAGCATTTTGCCGCCTGCGTGGTCATCTTTTACACGAGTGCCCTAGTCCTCTCCCGCAACCGGAATCTGGCGGCGCTCGGCATTCCACTGGGTCTTTGCTTCCTGTGGATGCTGCGGGTCGGGTTCGAACAACGCTTTGGCGGTCTCGAGGCCACCCGTGAATATTTTTACCTCTACATCCTGCCGAACCTGGAGGCGTATCCGCGGAACTTTGTGAGCCGGATGTCGAGCGATCGAATCTACGCCACGCTTTTCTATCCAAATGCCCTGGCCGGGGTCATCCTCCTGCATTTGCCGATGCTGCTGGTCACAGTCTGGACGCTGGGCAATCGTCTGACCGTGCCATCCCGTTGTGTGTTGGTGGCGGTTTTCGCCCTGGCGTCGCTCGCCTGTCTGCTTTGGTCGGGATCGAAGACCGGTTGGCTGGTGATGGCTGCGGCCGCGTTCCTCGTGTTCCTGAGGCTGCCGCTCCCCCTGACCCAACGCTGGAAGCTGGGCATCGCGGCGGCCGTTTTGGTCGTCGGGTTGGCGGGATTTGCGTGGAAGTATGCGGATTTGTTCGAGCGAGGGCCGACCAGCGTGGTGGCGCGTTTGGATTATTGGCGGGCGGCCTGGTTGACTCTCCAGGAGCGTCCGCTGACTGGAACGGGGCCGGGGACGTTCGCCGTGGCCTATGCCCGTGTGAAACCTCCGGAAGCGGAGATGGCGAAGCTCGCTCACAACGATTACATCGAGCAGGCGTCCGACTCGGGGATTCCCGGTTTCCTGGCCTACACCGTCCTCATTTTGGGGTCGGTGGGCGTGCTCTACCGGAGAAGCTTTCACCGGGGACAACCCTTTGAGGGGGCGGTCTGGCTGGGGGTGGCCTGCTGGTCATTGCAGAGCTTCATGGAATTCGGGCTCTACATACCCGCGCTGGCCTGGCCGGCATTCGGCTACCTCGGCTGGCTCTGGGGCATGGCGGGAAATGCCATCGACAAGCCACCCCCCGCCGGCTAACCTCCGCGCGCGGTGACCATGAAGATCCTCTTCCTGAACGGGCCGAACCTCAATCTCTTGGGCAAACGCGAACCGGAAGTCTATGGCCGGACCACGCTGGATGAGATAGAAGCCGGGGTCCGCGAGCGGGCGGCGAAGCTCAAGGTGGACGTCGAATTCCGTCAGACGAACTCGGAGGGGGCACTGGTGGATTGGGTTCAGGAGGCGCGTGGAAAATTTGACGTTTTGGTGTTGAACGCCGCCGCCTATACGCACACCAGTGTGGCGCTTCGCGACGCGATCCTGGCCTGCACCGTTCCGACCATTGAGATCCATCTTTCGAACACGCAGGCCCGGGAATCCTTCCGTCACCAATCCCTCATTGCCCCCGTTTGTGTCGGCCAAATCTCGGGGTTCGGCGCCGAATCCTACTACCTGTCACTGCAAGCGGCCATTAGCGTTAACGCCCGATGATTCCGGCTTAGAATCGGCAAAATGAGCGGTTTTTGGCGGTGATTTTGACGAATTAGTCAGGCCGTTGACCACGTGGATTTTACCACTTGACGCTCTTTGAGGCCGTGATTAGTGTCGCCGCGATTCCAGTCAACCTGATGAGCAGGGTCGATTTTCGGCTGCTGCTTTTTTGCTTAATGAGCGAACATCGAATTCCTCCTTTTTCCGTCAATCCCGAAACCCGGGGGGGACCGTGGATCTGAAGGATATCAAGGCCATCATCGACTTGATGAAAAAGAACTCGATTTCCGAGTTCGAGCTCGAAAGGCAGGATTTCAAGATCAAGTTGAAACGGGGTTCCAATGGAGTTCCGGGCGTGGCGTACGAGGAGGTGCCATTGGTTGCCGCTCACCCGGCTGTGGCGCTTCCCGGCGCTGCCCTCCCCCAAGCGGGACCAATCGCCACCCCCCAGGCCCCCGCCGACCAGCAGGTGGAAATCAAGTCCCCTATGATCGGCACATTCTACCGGGCTCCCTCTCCCGAGTCCGGCAATTACGTGGAGATCGGAACCGAGGTCACTCCTGAATCGGTGGTCTGTATCATCGAGGCCATGAAGGTCATGAATGAGATCAAGGCCGAGGCCCGGGGGGTGATCACCCAGATTCTCGTGGACAACGCCAAGCCGGTCGAGTTCGGCCAACCCCTGTTCAAGATAAGGCCCACCTGAGCCGGACGGGTTTGGAAAGGAATTCAACCGCTGACCCGGCCTGAACCCCCGGCGGACCGAATATCGCCTCACCATGTTTGAAAAGATACTGGTTGCCAATCGCGGCGAAATCGCTGTCCGCATCATCCGCGCCTGCAAGGACCTGAACATCCGCACGGTCGCCGTTTATTCGGAGATCGACGCCAACTCGATGCATGTCCAGATGGCCGACGAAGCCATTTGCATCGGGCGGGCGGCGAGCAGCGAGAGTTACCTTCGCATCGACCGGATCATCAGCGCAGCGGAAATCGCCGACGTGGATGCCATCCATCCGGGGTACGGTTTCCTGTCGGAGAACGCCCATTTCGCGGATGTCTGCGAGAGTTGCAACATCCGCTTCATCGGTCCCAGTTCCCGGGCGATGAACGCGCTCGAGGACAAGGCGGTCAGCCGGGCACTGGCCAAAAAGGCCGGAGTGGCCACGCCCCCCGGTTCCGAAGGGGTGGTCGAGAACGAGCAGGAAGCCCTGGTGGTCGCGAGGAAGATCGGCTATCCCGTCATGGTCAAGGCGGTTGCCGGCGGGGGCGGCCGCGGCATGCGGATCGCCCACAATGATATTTCCCTGGTCAAGGGCTACCATACGGCCCGCTCCGAGGCCGAGAAGTGCTTCGGCAATTCCGAGGTCTATATCGAAAAGTTCATCGAGAATCCCCATCACATCGAATTCCAGATTCTCGGCGACCAGCGTGGCAACCTCATTCATCTGGGCGAACGCGACTGCTCCATCCAGCGGCGCAACCAGAAACTCATCGAGGAAACCCCCTCCCCGTTGATTGAGAACAAATACAAGGATCTGCGGAAAAAAATGGGCAAGGCCGCCATCCGGATCGCTGAAACCGCCCAATACAGCAACGCCGGCACCGTCGAGTTCATTGTCGATGACCACGGACACTTCTATTTCCTGGAGATGAACAAGCGCATCCAGGTGGAGCACCCCATCACCGAGGAGGTCACCGGCGTCGATCTGGTCAAGCAGCAGATCATGATCGCGATGGGGGAACCCTTGCGCCTTTCGCAAAGCGACATCCAGATCCGCGGCCACGCCATCGAATGCCGGATCAACGCGGAGGATCCCTTTGACGATTTCCGGCCCTGCCCGGGACGCGTCGAAATGTACTATTCGCCGGGCGGTCGCGGCGTCCGAGTGGACAGCCACGTGTATGCGGGATACACGATCCCGCCCACTTACGATTCCATGATTGGAAAGCTGATTACCACCGGCAAGGACCGGCGCGAGGCGGTGGATGTGATGAGCCGTGCCCTGTCCGAATACATGATCACCGGCATCAAGACCACGATCCCGTTCGAGCAGGCCATCCTTCAAGATCCCAATTTCCGCCGCGGTGTCTATTCCACCACCTTCGTCGAGCAACTCCTCGGAGGCGCCCGCCGGGAATTGATCGAAGAAAAGGCGTGACACGCCGGTTTCTCAATCAATTGCTCTCACTGGCCGAAGCAATTGTTGCGAGTTTCCATTCAAATCGCGTGGCTCGCAGGGGAAGCCGGCCTGCGCTCCCAGCCTCCTCGAGTTGAAGCCGCTTCCAAATCACCCTCCCTGCTTGCTGACAGGAACTTCCAATCCGGAACTGGAAGCCGAATCCCGATGTCAAATCGCCCGAGCTTGAAGTATGCGGGTCGGAGGTGCTGATTCGACTCAGAAGCAAGCTTGGTATATCGACTGCTTGAGAACCTTAACGCGCTGGGGTTCACATATTAACCACCCAAAAGGCAGCGCCGGGAGTTGTATCAGCATGGTTGAAGCATTACGAGCGGCCGCAAGCGGGGACCGGGCTGGATTTGAAGACCAAGGATTCAATGCGATTCTTTCCCATGCCGACCTGCCCCGGTATCCGGTCCTGGCTGCGGGTCTCTTTTCCCCCGAGATAGCGGGTTGGCTGCTCCTGCCGGCATGCCTGATCGCGATCACGGGCCTGGTTCTCTCC